>NZ_JBBIAM010000007.1:0-142958 GCF_054185185.1 Bradyrhizobium sp. UFLA05-153 | reverse complement strand
CCGCGTGCCAAATTCTGAATCCCTACAGATACTTGATTCTCACACCTAAGCCGCCGCGACCAACTGACTCAGTAGTATTAGCGAAGCGTAACCCACCACGTCTGGCGACGCGTAGACAAAGTGGCGGGTTACGCCTTCGGCTAACCCACCCGATCGATCTACCATCTACGCTTTGAGCTGCGCGTAATCCGCGATGGCTGCGGTACCAACGTCCGGTTGAGGAACTCTCACCTTTCTCTGCGGTGTGGCGTTCGGGTGACGTGAATTTTGGAGGACAATGATAGGTTGTGCGTGGGGGCTCCGCAGTAGATTCGATTTCGGGGTCGACACCATGAAGAAGATCTTGCTGGGCACGTTTGCCCTCGTCGCACTTGCCGCTCCTGCCTCGGCCGCTGATCTGGCGGCTCGGCCGTACACCAAGGCGCCCCCTCCAGTGGTTGCTCCGATCTATGACTGGAGCGGCTTCTACATCGGCATCAATGGTGGTGGAGGCTCTGCCCATAAGTGCTGGGACCTGATCAATATGGGTGGCGTGGTCGTCGTTCCGCCCGCTTCCATGGGGTGCCACAATGCCACGGGAGGCACGGTCGGCGGTCAGATCGGCTACCGCTGGCAGATGGCGAGCTGGGTGTTCGGCGTGGAAGCACAGGGCAACTGGGCTGATTTCAAGGGGGCCAATGCCAACCTCGTCTTCGCGACCGTCCAGGATGAATCAAGGATCGATGCGTTCGGCCTGTTCACAGGCCAGGTCGGCTATGCCTGGAACAACGTGCTGCTCTATGTGAAGGGTGGCGCCGCGGTCGTCCGTGACAAATATCGCGCTTCCGATATTCCGACCGGGCTGGCGATCGACACCGCGAGCGAAACTCGCTGGGGTGGCACAGTGGGGGCTGGCCTCGAATTTGGCTTCGCTCCGAACTGGTCGGTCGGTGTTGAATACGATCACCTGTTCATGGGTCATCGCGACGTGAACTTCTACTTCACCGGAGTCTTTGGTCTTCCGCCGGGCGCTTTTGCAGGAACCGCCCGTATCGGCCAGGACATCGACATCGGCCTGGTTCGCCTGAACTACCGCTGGGGTGGTCCGCTCGTCGCGAAGTACTGATCCTCGCGCGAATGGAAGTTGGTGAGTGGCGGCGCGTTTGCTCCGTCATTGCGAGCGCAGCGAAGCAATCCAGACTGCCGCCGCGGAAAGACTCTGGATTGCTTCGCTCCGCTCGCAATGACGAGATTGAGGTGCGCGCGCTCCGCATTCTCGCCGTCATCGCCCGCCTTGTGCGCAATTGCGCGCTGGGGCGGGCGATCCAGTATTCAAGAGGCAGTGGTGGGATACGCAGGGGCCGCGGCGTACAGGATTCCGCTTTTGCGGGGAATGACTGCGGTGTGTGGTGCGACAGCTACGCGCTAACTAGACTTCCCGCCGGCTCAAGAACGCCAGCCGCTCGAATAGGTGCACGTCCTGTTCGTTCTTCAGCAGCGCGCCGTGCAGCGGTGGGATCAGTTTGCGCGGGTCGCGTTCGCGGAGCTGTTCCGGCGTCATCTCCTCGTTGAGGAGCAGCTTCAGCCAGTCGAGCAGCTCGGAGGTCGAGGGCTTCTTCTTCAGGCCGGGCACCTCGCGCACCTCGAAGAAGATGCGCAAAGCCTCTTCCACCAGGCGCTTCTTGATGCCGGGGAAGTGGACGTCGACGATGCGGCCCATGGTCTCGGCGTCGGGGAACTTGATGTAGTGGAAGAAGCAGCGGCGCAGGAAGGCGTCCGGCAGCTCCTTCTCGTTGTTGGAGGTGATCATCATGATCGGGCGCTGCTTCGCCTTGATCGTCTCACCGGTCTCGTAGACATGGAATTCCATGCGGTCGAGCTCGAGCAGTAGGTCGTTCGGAAACTCGATGTCGGCCTTGTCGATCTCGTCGATCAGCAGCACCGGGCGCTGCTCGGCGGTGAAGGCGTCCCACAGCTTGCCGCGCTTGATGTAGTTCTTGATGTCGGACACGCGGGCATCGCCAAGCTGGCTATCGCGCAGGCGCGAGACCGCGTCATATTCGTAGAGGCCCTGCTGCGCCTTGGTGGTGGACTTGATGTGCCAGGTGAGGAGTGGCGCATTCAGCGCTTTCGCAACTTCCTCGGCCAGCACCGTCTTGCCCGTGCCGGGCTCGCCCTTCACCAGCAGCGGGCGCTCCAGCACGATCGAGGCGTTGACGGCGACCTTGAGATCGTCGGTCGCAACATAGTCCTTGGTGCCGGTAAACTTCATCGCGCGTCCTTGTTGGTCATCGGGCGAGGTGCACCTCCGCCACAACATGGGAACGGCCGCTCCGAGCGGCCGTTCCGGGTTAGGTCAAGCTTTTCAGGCCCGTTTTATCAGCGAAAGGATGACGAGCACAATCACCGCACCGATCGTGGCGTCCAGGATCGAGCCGAACGTGCCGGTGGCGAGTCCGATGCCGAGCTGCGGCAGGATCCAGCCCGCGACCAGCGCGCCGATGATGCCGACCACGATGTTGCCGATGAGGCCAAATCCCGCCCCGTGGACTATTTTCCCGGCGAGCCAGCCAGCAATCGCGCCAATGATCAGCGCTGCGATAATTCCCATGGCAAAGATCCCCAAAACCAAGCCTGAAGCGCGGCAATTCTAGAGCAAAAAGCCTCCCGGTCCAGACCTTGGCCGAAAGCCGCGCCCCTTGACGGGAGCCATCCGACGGGCAATCTGTCACCCATGTTCCTGCAATTCTTCACCTCATTGCGCGACGCGCAGGTCCCTGTGACGCTGCGCGAATACCTCACGCTGATGGAGGCGCTCGACGCCGACCTCGCGGACTACACGGTCGAGAATTTCTACTATCTGTCGCGCGCCTCGCTGGTGAAGGACGAGCGCAACCTCGACAAGTTCGACCGCGTCTTCGGCACCGTGTTCAAGGGGTTGGAAAGCCTGCTCGACGCCATGGACAAGGCGGAGATCCCCGAGGAGTGGCTGAAGAAGCTCGCCGAAAAGTACCTCACGGAAGAAGAGAAGAAGCAGATCGAGGCCATGGGCTGGGACAAGCTCATGGAGACTCTGAAGAAGCGGCTCGAGGAGCAAAAGGGCCGCCATCAGGGCGGCAGCAAATGGATCGGCACCGCCGGCACCTCGCCGTTCGGCGCCTATGGCTACAATCCCGAGGGCGTGCGCATCGGGCAGGAGAAGAACCGCAACAACCGTGCCGTGAAAGTGTGGGACAAGCGCGAGTTCAAGGATCTCGACGGCAATGTCGAGCTTGGCATCCGCAACATCAAGGTCGCACTGCGCCGCCTGCGCAAATTCGCGCGCACCGGTGCGCCGGACGAGCTCGATCTCGACAATACGATCAAGCAAACCGCCAACCACGGCTATCTCGACGTCGTCATGCGCCCCGAGCGGCGCAACGCGGTCAAGCTCCTGGTGTTCTTCGACATCGGCGGCTCGATGGATTCGCATATCGAGCAGGTCGAGGAGCTGTTCTCGGCGGCGAAGAGCGAGTTCAAGCACATGGAGTATTTCTACTTCCACAACTGCCTCTATGAGGGCGTGTGGAAGCAGAACAAGCGGCGTTTCACCGACCGCACGCCGACCTGGGACGTGCTGCACAAATATCCGCACGACTACAAGGTCGTGTTCGTCGGCGACGCCTCGATGTCGCCTTACGAGATCATGGTGCCGGGCGGCTCGGTCGAGCACGTCAACGAGGAGCCGGGCTCGGTCTGGCTCGATCGCATCATCCGCACCTATCCGCATGCGGTGTGGCTGAACCCGGTGCAGCAGAAGCACTGGGACTATTCGGAATCGACCACCATCATCCGCCGCATCTTCGCCAACCGCATGTTCCCGATCACCATCGAGGGGCTCGAGGGCGCGATGAAGGAGCTGACGCACTGACCACACACGCTGTCATTCCGGGGCGATGCGAAGCATCGAGCCCGGAGTCCATCGGACCGCGGTGTTGGTGGAGAAATGGATTCCGGGCTCGCGCTTCGCGTGCCCCGGAATGACGAAAGAAGAGGGAGACACAACATGCCCCAAAACATCACCCGCGGCATCAAGGCGCTGGTCGACGAGGCCAATGCCGAGATCGAAACGCTCACCGCCAAGGACGCCATCGAAATCTCCAAGAGCGGCGACGTCGTGATCGTCGACATCCGCGACCCCCGCGAGATCGAGCGCGACGGCCGCATTCCCGGCGCGTTTGCCTGTACCCGCGGCATGCTCGAATTCTGGATCGATCCGCAGAGCCCCTATGCGAAGCCGATCTTCCAGGAGGACAAGAAGTTCGTCTTCCATTGCGCCGGCGGCCTGCGCTCCGCGCTCGCCGCCAAGACCGCGCAGGACATGGGTCTCAAACCCGTCGCCCACATCGCCGGCGGTTATGCCGCCTGGCGCGATGCCGGCGGGCCGGTGGAAAAGTGGGAGCCGAAGAAGGGGTGAGGGTGCTTCGCTGTCACTCCCAGCTCCGGCGTCATTCCCCGCGAAAGCGGGGAATCCAGTACGCCGCGGCCTCTCGGCTCAATCGCGACCGCCTCTGGAATACTGGATCGCCCGGTTCAAGCCGGGCGATGACAGCGGCGTTTTGACGCGCACTGCTTCAACCTCGCTCACGCGCGCCCCGGAATGACGACAAGGAAATGCATGCAATGACCACCACCGATCCCCTCGTCTCCACCGAATGGCTCGCCGCCCACATCAACGATGCCAACGTGAAGGTGCTCGACGCCACCTTCAAGCTGCCGGGCGTGCTGCCGCTGCCGAAGGACGACTATCTCGCCGCGCATCTGCCGGGAGCGGTGTTCTTCGATGTCGACGCGGTGTCCGACCATTCCAACCCGTTGCCGCACATGTTCCCGAGCGCCGAGCAATTCGGCCGTGACGTCGGCAGTCTCGGCATCGGCAATGCCGATACCGTCGTGATCTACGATGCCGGCGGCTGGGTCGCCGCACCGCGGGCGTGGTGGATGTTTTTGTCCTACGGCCACAGCAACGTGCGCATCCTCAATGGCGGGCTGAAGAAGTGGCGCGCAGAGGGGCGTCCCGTGGAGGGCGGCGAGGTGAAGCCGAAGCCCGCGACGTTCAAGGCAAGCTACGATCCGAAGCGCGTGCGCAGCATGCAGCAGTTGATCGCCAACGTCGAAAGCCGTGCCGAGCAGGTGATCGATGCGCGTCCGGCAGAGCGCTTCGAGGGCCGCGCCGCGGAGCCGCGGCCGGGCATCCGCTCCGGCCACATCCCGGGCGCCCGCAACGTGCCCTACGCCCAATTGTTCGATGCCGCGACCGGCGAAATGAAGCCGCTCGATGATCTGCGCGCCGCCTTCACCGGCGGCGGCGTCAAGCTCGACGCGCCGATCGTGACGAGCTGCGGCTCCGGCGTTTCCGCCGGCGTGCTGACGCTCGCGCTCTATCGGTTAGGCGTCACCGACACCGCGCTTTATGACGGCTCATGGTCGGAATGGGGCCAGGAAGGCGGCCCGGCCATTGCGACCGGGCCGGCGTGAGGTCCGCTCAGCGTGTGCGGGTGGTCGCCGCGTAGGCCGGCTGCTGATATTGCTGCTGATACTGCTGTAGCGGCTGCGTGGCGAAGGGATTGAAGATCTGCTGCCCTGGCATTGGCGGTGGTGGCGGGCGCCGCACGATCGGGTGGCGTTTCTTATGCGCGCGCTGCTTGGTGGGCTGCTTGTCAGCCGTGTCGCTCGCGGCCTTCGCTTTCGCCGGCGGATCCTGCGCGACGACCGTCGTGGCAGCAGCGAGCGCTGCGACCTCTGTGATTGTTTCCGATGGCGCGGGGCTGGCGGCGTCAGCCTGTTGCGGCTCGGGTGAGGCGACCGGCGTCGGCACCGCCTCGCCGGTAGCGGGCATGGTCTCGCTGGTCGAAGCTGTGGTTTCGGCCGATGCGGATTGCGGCGCCGGTATCTCGGCCGGCGGAGGGGGCGCTTCAGCAGCGGCCGGTTCGCCGGCAGCCGATGCCGCCGGCTCGCTGCCCATCTCCGGTGTCAGTGCGGCAACCTGTTCAGGTCCGCTTTCGGGAAGGCCGACGGTCGGGACCTCGTCTCGCACCGACGTCGAGGGCGGCAGCGGCTCGGCGCGGAGCGCCGCGAGCACCGGCTCGGTCGCTTGCGCAAACACCTGCTCCTGCGGGCCGTTTCGCCAGGACGGATTGCTGACGAACTGCTCATGCGTCGCCCGCAGCAGCGCGGCGGCCCCTAAGCCGAACACCAGGATGGAGGTAGACAACAGGATCGCGGCAAACAGGAAGCGAAAGCCGGGAAGCATCGAAGCGCAATTTCCGCCTTGGCAGGTTGGTGCCAAGGCCCTTGAGCCATCTGAACGCGGTGACGGTACTGAGTTGCCGCGTTCGCCGCGCGGGAAGCTGGTCAAAGCGGAGGGCGAATCAAGCTGATTCGAGAATACCCGAACACTCCTGAGCCGTTCCGCAAAAATCGGGGGCGGAGAGTCCGGCGACCTGCGGGCCCGCGCGATTTCCGGTCCGTGATGCACCGAAGCAACGGTCGCGCCGCCGATCACAAATCACCAAATCAGGCCCAAATCGGCCTGTTTTGTCTTGAATGTGCCGCGATCTTCGTCCATGTGCCGTTAACGGTCCGGTTGGGCCGGGGGTCTAAACTAGGGCGATGATGATCAAACATTTTCTGACGATTTGCGCTGCCGCGACAGCCGCTGCGGCGGGAACCTCGCTCGCGCAGGCTCAGCAGAGCTATCCGGTCCAGCAGGCCCCGGTCTACCAGCAGGGCTACCCGTCCGAATATCGTCCCGGCGACCGCGTGCCGAATTTCGACGCGCTCGATGATGACGACGACGCGATGCCGCCGCAGCAGCCGCGGAATTCTGCCGCGCTGCCGCCGCCCGGCCCGTCCGGTCCGGTGATGTCGCCGGATGATCCGCGCTATGGCCGCCCTGCGGGTGCCCCAGTCTACTCCAACAACGCGCCCCAGGGCCCGGTGATGTCGCCGGACGATCCGCGTTACGGCCGTCCGGCCGGTGCGCCGGTCTATTCCAACAATGCGCCGCAGGGCCCGGTGATGTCGCCGGATGATCCCCGCTATGGCCGCCCCGCGGGCCCGCCCGCAGTGATCTATGCCGACCGTCCGGCCGCGCCGCAGGGCGCCGATGACGGTCTGCGTCCGCCGGAAGGCGTCGGTGGACCCGCCGCGACCGGCGCCGTCCGGCCTGCCGGTCCGAATGGCCAACCGATGACGGTTGCGGCGCTTCCCCCCGAGGAGCAGCCTGACGCTGCGCCCACGCAGTTGTCGCCGAACCTGCGCCGCCAGGAAGTCGCGTTCCAGACCAAGGAGCCGGCCGGCACGCTCGTCGTCGATACCCCGAACACCTACCTTTACTATGTGCTCGGCAGTGGCCGTGCGATCCGCTACGGCGTGCGCGTCGGTCGCGACGGTTTCACCTGGACCGGCGTGCAAAAGATCACCCGCAAGGCTGAGTGGCCGGATTGGCATCCGCCGACGGAAATGATCGAACGCCAGCCCTATCTGCCGCGCTTCATGGCCGGCGGTCCCGGCAATCCGCTCGGCGCGCGCGCAATGTATCTCGGCTCGACCGTCTACCGCATCCACGGCACCAACCAGCCCTCGACGATCGGCAAGTTCGTCTCCTCGGGCTGCATCGGCATGCTGAACGAGGACGTCTCCGACCTGTTCGATCGCGTCAAGGTTGGCACCCGCGTCGTCGTGATGCCTGGCGGCCCGCCGCCGGGAACGGCAACTGCATCTGCTGCACCGGCGCCCGGCATTGCTGCGCCTGCCCCGATGGCCGCTCAAGCCGGCCCGGCCCCGGGCGCGCAGCCGACCGTGGTGCCGCCGCTGCCGGCGCCCGTCACGGTGCGCTAGGTCTCCTGTCTGGAGTGTCCTGACCTGCTCCGATAGGGCAAGACCTGGGCGGCTGCAAATGGGATCACGCGCCACGCCGCAAGGTCAAGACAACCTGGACGGCTCACCTTCGAACCACGCCGCGAGAATATTGGCGGGCTGAAATGATCGCGTGGTTCGGTGCATGAAACGGACATCTCGCGCGCTATTGGCAGTTTTGTTTTCGCTGACGCCGTTAGCCTTTGCCCAGGATCTTGTATTCTCTTTGATGTTTGCAGGTTTTCCCGATAGCCATATTACCGAGTATGATAGGGCGGTTGAACTTCCTCGACAGGTTTTGATCTGGGTAAGCTTCGCGTTAGCGCTCTATCTCATCTACCGCGCATTCCGCGTAAATAATCGGAGAGGCGTTGTCCATCTCGGGGTGATTCTGCTGTCGTACGTTTTGTTGTTCTTGTCTGCCAAACACGCTGTCGATTTCTATCTCAAGGACTATCTGCAACTCGATTTCGGGCAGGGCGGATGACGGAATAGAATATCTGGCTCCGTGAACCCGCAGGTGCTTGCTCATGACGTGGGCATATCGCTCTATGTTGGCGATTTCGTTCTCGCTGATGCCCGCAATGTCGGTCCTTTCTCTCGCGGTCCGCTCACACGGATACCCAAGCGAGACCGCATATGGTGCGGCGCGTGACTTTCCGGACGAGATCTTGATGTGGGCATGGGGCGCTGTAGCCGCCTATCTCATTTACCGCGCGTATCGCATAAATAGCCGGAGAGACATCGTCAGGATGGGGGCGATCCTGCTGTCGAGTGTTTTGTTACTGTTCTTGGCCGACCAGGCGATACATTTCTATCTCAAGGATTATCTGCAGCTGTTTGACGGATCGGGCGGTTGAACGCGAAGGGCGCCTGTGATGAGACGAGCACCTCCCCATCTCCGCGCGGCTCGGTGTCACCAGACGCTCGCAATGACGGTTGCGGAGTTTTGATCAGGTGAGCCTTCGCTGTGGCTCGCTGCCCTTCGTCCAGGCGTCGATCGCCTCGACCATCTGGCCGTAATGGATGCGTAGCCCGTCCGCGGTGGCGTAGCCGAGGTGCGGCGTCAGCACGACATTGTCGAGCTTGCGGATTGGATGATCGGTCGGCAGCGGCTCGATCGAGAACACGTCGATGCCGGCACCCGCGATCTTCTTCTGTTGCAGCGCCTCGAGCAGCGCCGCCTCGTCGACGATCGGCCCACGCGCGGTGTTGACGAGATAGGCGGTCGGCTTCATCCGCGCGAGATCGGCGGCGCCGACCAGTCCCCGCGAGCGCTCGCTCAGCACCACGTGGATGGTGATGATATCGGCCTTCGCAAACAGCTCTTCCTTGCTGGCGTAGCCGACGCCGAGTTCTCCGCATTTCTCGGCCGTCAGGTTGGGGCTCCATGCGATGACGTTCATGCCGAACGACTTCGCGATGCCCGCGACCTTGCTGCCGAGCTTGCCGAGCCCGACAACGCCAAGCGTCCGGCCCTCGATTTCGATGCCGGCAAAAGTCTGCCAGGGCTCGCCCGCATGCATGCGCGCGTTCTCGCGGCCGATGCCGCGGGTCAATTCCAGGATCAGGCCCATGGTCAGCCCGGCGGTCGGATCGCGGGAATATTGCGTGCCGCAGACCACGACGTCGCGCGCCTTCGCCGCCGCCATGTCGATCGCGGCGTTGCGCATGCCGGAGGTCAGCAGCAGCTTCAGCTTGGGGAGCGCCTCGAACAGGCTCTTGGGAAACGCCGTGCGCTCGCGCATCGCGCAGATGATCTCGAAATCTCCGAGCGCGCCGGCCGCAGCCTGCTCGGAGGCGAAGGGATGGTTGAACACCGTGACGTCGACACGGTCGGAGATCTTCGACCAGTCGGCGACGTCTTGGGCGATGTTGAAATAGTCGTCGAGAATTGCACAGCGCAGCCGTGTCATCGGGGAAACCGTCCATCCATGGCGAGGGGCGATAGCGCGGGCAGGAGACGCCATCGATCGAACCTCGCCATGCTTGCGCGCAATCGGCAGCCGGCGCAAGCGGCGGGAAGCTTCAAAAATCCGGCAGCAGGCGAGGCGTCAGAGGTCGCGCGGCTTCAGGCGGAACGGCGCATCCATGCCGTGCTTGGCGCGCCAGGCGGGGCCGGGGCCGCGCATGTAGTGCAGTTCCGGGCGGTAGGGATTGAAAGCCGTGGCGAAGAACCGGACCCAGAACGCGCGGAACTCGGCAAAGAGGTTAGAGCCTCCGGCTCCTGCCGGGACGGGATGAGAGGTTGTCTCGATCATTGCCATGATACGGCCTCGCTGTTCTCCCCGCCGCTTCTGCCGCGGGTGGCGCTTTTTGTGGCGCCACGACCAGCTTTGGCCTGCTTTATTAAAAAATGGTTTCAATTGTCCGGATCGGCCGTCCGGATGGTGTCCATCCCGTATTCAACCGTGGTGAACGGAGGGAAAACGTTGCCCTTTGGGGGCGGGATCGCTACATCGGCGGCAAGCAAATTTCCTCAAATCGAAGGTTTTACGGGACCGATGGCGCGCCAGTTCGTCTATTTCATGGAAGGTCTGACCAAGAGCTACCCGACCCGCAAGGTGCTCGACAACATCCGCCTGAGCTTCTACCCGGACGCCAAGATCGGCGTGCTCGGCGTCAACGGCTCCGGTAAGTCGACCCTCCTCAAGATCATGGCGGGCCTCGACAAGGAGTATACCGGCGAGGCGTGGGTCGCCGACGGCGCCCGCGTCGGCTATCTCGAGCAGGAGCCGCAGCTCGATCCGAAGCTTTCGGTGCGCGAGAACGTCATGCAGGGCGTCGCCAAGCAGAAGGCGATCCTCGACCGCTACAACGAGCTCGCCGTCAACTACTCGGACGAGACTGCCGACGAAATGACCAAGCTCCAGGATGAGATCGAGGCCCAGGGCCTCTGGGATCTCGACAGCAAGGTCGACCAGGCCATGGACGCGCTGCGCTGCCCGCCCGACGATGCCGACGTCACGAAACTGTCCGGCGGTGAGCGCCGCCGCGTCGCGCTGTGCCGGCTGCTGCTCGACCAGCCCGAGCTGCTGTTGCTGGACGAACCGACCAACCATCTCGACGCGGAATCCGTGTCGTGGCTTGAAGGGCACTTGCGCAACTATCCCGGCGCGATCCTGATCGTCACCCACGACCGCTACTTCCTCGACAACGTCACGGGCTGGATCCTCGAGCTCGATCGCGGCCGTGGCATTCCCTACGAGGGCAACTACTCGTCCTGGCTGGTGCAGAAGCAGAAGCGGCTCGAGCAGGAAGGCCGTGAGGAAGCCGCGCACCAGAAGACGCTGGCCCGCGAGCAGGAGTGGGTCGCGTCCTCGCCGAAGGCGCGTCAGGCAAAATCCAAGGCGCGCTATCAGCGTTATGAAGAGCTGTTGAAGCAGGCGAGCGAGAAGCAGAGCCAGACCGCACAGATCATCATTCCCGTCGCCGAGCGGCTCGGCGCCAATGTCGTCGACTTCGAAGGCCTCAGCAAAGGCTATGGTGACCGCCTCTTGATCGACGATCTCACCTTCAAGCTGCCGCCCGGCGGCATCGTCGGCGTGATCGGCGCGAACGGCGCCGGCAAAACCACGCTGTTCAAGATGATCACCAAGCAGGAAACCCCGGACAACGGCACCATCACGGTCGGCGAGACCGTGCATCTCGGCTATGTCGACCAGTCGCGCGATGCGCTCGACGGCAAGAAGACCGTGTGGGAGGAAATCTCCGGCGGCAACGAGCTGATCCTGCTCGGCAAGAAGGAAGTGAATTCGCGCGGCTACTGCTCGTCGTTCAACTTCAAGGGAGCCGACCAGCAGAAGAAGGTTGGCGCGCTGTCGGGCGGTGAACGCAACCGCGTGCATCTTGCCAAGATGCTCAAGTCCGGCGCCAACGTCCTGCTGCTCGACGAACCGACCAACGACCTCGACGTCGATACGCTGCGCGCGCTCGAAGAGGCGCTGGAGGATTTTGCCGGCTGCGCCGTCATCATCAGCCACGATCGCTGGTTCCTCGACCGCATCGCGACCCACATCCTGGCCTTCGAAGGCGACAGCCATGTCGAATGGTTCGAGGGCAACTTCCAGGACTACGAGAAAGACAAGATGCGCCGCCTCGGCCAGGACAGCATCATTCCGCATCGCGTGAAGTACAAGAAGCTGACGCGGTGATTTCAGCATGATGCGGCGGGCGCTCATTGCTGCAGTGATCGTGGTCACCTGCGGCTGGTCGTCCGCCCACGCCGCCGACGCGGCCTTCACCCAGTTCATCGCATCGCTGTGGCCGGAGGCGCAGGCTGAGGGCGTGTCGCGTGCGACGTTCGATGAGCAGACGCGCGGGCTCGAGCCTGATTACAAGCTGCCCGATCTGATCCTGCCGGGACGACCCGCGACCGGCGCGCCGTCGCAGGCCGAGTTCGTGCAGGTGCCGGCGGATTACATCAAGGAAGCCTCGATCGCGCGGCTGGCCGGCGAGGGACAGCGGCTGCTGCAAAAATATCGCGACGCGCTCACCCAAATCGAGAAGAGCTCTGGCGTGCCTGCCACCGTCATGCTCGCGATCTGGGGTCGTGAGACCGACTATGGCCGCTACACGCTGCCTTATGATCTCGTGCGCGTGCTTGCGACCCAGGCCTATGTCGGCCGGCGCAAGGATACGTACCGCAACGAGTTCATCCTGGCGCTGAAAATCCTTGGCGAGGGCGTGGTGACGCGTAAGGACATGCGCGCGTCCTGGGCCGGCGCCACCGGCCTCACGCAGTTCCTGCCCTCCGAATACTACAAGCACGGCGTCGATTTCGACGGCGATCGCCGCATCGACATCTGGCATTCGGTGCCGGACGCGCTGGCCTCTGCCGCGCAGCAGCTCGTCAACAAGGGCTGGCAGAGCGGTGTGCGCTGGGCCTATGAGGTGCAGGCGCCGGCGAAGGTCGATTGCACCAGCGGCGTGCCGGAGGTGACGAAACCGATCGGCCAGTGGCTGCGCGAGGGCTTTGTGCCGGTGCGCGGGCAAAAGCTGAGTGCGGCTGAACTGGCGCAGCCGGCGTCGCTGCTCCAGCCCGAAGGCATCTACGGCCCCTCGTTCCTGACCACGAAAAACTACTTCGTCATCAAGGAATACAATTTCTCCGATCTCTACGTGCTGTTCGTCGGCCATCTCAGCGATCGCATGACGAGCGCGCTGCCGTTTGCGACGCCCTGGTCGGCCTCGAAGCAACTGCGAACGAAGGATGTCGAAGCGATGCAGCGCGGGTTGACGCGCATCGGGCTCTACAAGGACAAGCTCGATGGCAAGGCGGGCATGCTGACGCGCGCGGCGCTTGGCGCCTATCAGAAGTCGGCGGGGTTGAAGGTCGATTGCTGGCCGAGCGAAGAGGTGCTGCGCTCGATCCAGGCGGCGCGATAAGGCGACCGAAAAGAAAAAAGCCCGGCCGATGGTCTCGGCCGGGCTTCGATCGTGACGCGTTTGCGCCGTGCGATCAGATCAGTAGCAGACGCGAACCGGGCGGACGACCCAGCCGTAACCGTCCCAGTAACGCTGGCGCTGCCAGTAGCAGGGCGCAGGCGGCGGGGGCTCGGCCACGTAGACCGGTCCGCCATAGGCCGGACGGCTCGACGCGATGGCGCCGCCGACGATGGCGCCGCCGATCAGGCCGGCTGCGATGCCGGCGCCGACGCCGTCATTGGCTTTGGCGGGCGGAGTGGCGGTCACCAGCGAACCGGCGATCGTCGCAACCGTGAGGGCGGCAACAAAAGTCTTCTTCATGCTCTTGGCTCTCCTGGGAGATGGACGCTCCTTGTTAGGAACGTCAGGGGTTCAAAGGTTCACGCACACTCTGATGAAATTGGCCTCTGGGCTAGGAAGCGCGCAAATGGTCAATCCACGGTAAACGCACGCGGAGCTGTGACGAGAAAAAGCGGTCTTTTTCGGGCCCCGAGATGAACGGGGTGTCCGTAATGAACCGGCTTTTTGCGTCTTAGCCACAGACCCGGACGCGGCGCACACGCCAGGCATAACCGTCCCAGAAGCGCTGCCGCTGCCAGACGCAGCCGCCATAATAGTCGTCGGCGGCATAGCCCGGGCCCGGGCCGTAGTAGCGGGGCGGGGGCGGATAGCCGGGACCATAATAGTAACCGGGGCCGGGTCCGTAGTAATACGGGGATGCCAGCGCGCCCCCGACGATGGCACCGCCGACGATGCCGGCGGCCACGCCCGCGGCGACACCGCGCTGCGCATGGGCTGGCGCAGGCGCAAGCGCCGATGCGGCCAGGGTGGCGGCGGCAGCGAGTGCCAGGAGCGATTTCTTCATGGATTTCACCTTTCACAGCGGACGCGGACGTGGTTCCGCACCCAAGGTTCCATATCCTGCTTGAATGATCAATGAACGGAATGCGTGCGGAAGACGACGAATGCGTGCGGGAGGCGGCTCCCGCGAAGCACGAAATCCGAGCAACAAGCCATGAACAGTCTGATGATGAGCGCCCTGATCGCCGTCGGGGCCACCTCGGTCATCTGCTTCGTCTTGATGACCCATGTGCAGAACCGCAGCCGGTGGCGCTCGCGCGCGGGTGCCGGAGCCGATAGCGGCGACAGCTATTCTGGAAGCACTGACGGCTTTGCGCTGGGGAGCTGGTTCTCCAGCGATACTTCGTCGGTCGATAGTTCCGGTAGTCCGAGCGACAGCGGCTCCTGTAGCGTCAGCAGTGACAGCGGCAGTAGTGACAGCGGCGGCAGTGGTGGCGATTGCGGCGGAGGCGGGGACAGCGGTGGTGGCGGAGGCGGCGATTAGGCCTGCTTTCGGTTGCAACCTTGATCCAGAGCAAGTTGTCTTTTTAGACCCGTTCTAGGCTGAATCGCGGCTCAGTTTGGAATAGCTTCAAATACCGGTTTTTCCTTTTGCATCCGGCCGAGCCCTTAAATATCGATGTTGGCGCATCACCGAAGGGCCTGCCGCTTTCCATGATCGTCTGTTCCTGTAACGTGTTGAGCGATGACGACATCCGCGCCGCCGTCGCCGATTCCGACGACGCTGTGCGTCATGCCAAGCAGGTCTATGGCTGCCTCGGTTGTAGCGCCGAATGCGGACGCTGCGCGCGCACCATCAAGACCATCATCGATGAAGCTCTCGGCCCGTGCGCCAAGTCCTGCTGTGCCGGCTGCCCGCATAGCCACCAGGTCGCCGCCAACGACGAAATCGTCGAGCCCGCCGACTTCGCACTCGCTGCCTGCTGACTTCTTTTTCTTCAATCGGCTGAGCTTATCCCCGGGTGCGACCCTGCGATGGGTTGCTCTCGTTCCAAACTTGTTTTAGAAGCGTTCTAAATTCGGTTTATTACCGATGAGGCCGCAAGAGCTGGAGTGAATCATGCAGGGCGACGCGAAAGTAATCGAATATCTCAACAAGGCACTGCGTCACGAGCTCACCGCGATCAATCAATACTGGCTGCACTACCGCTTCCTCGACAATTGGGGCCTGCGCGACATGGCCAAGGTCTGGCGCAAGGAATCCATCGAGGAGATGGAGCACGCCGACAAGCTCACCGAGCGCATCCTGTTCTTCGACGGCTTCCCGAACATGCAGGTGCTCGATCCCCTGCGCATCGGCCAGAACGTCAAGGAGATCATCGATTGCGATCTCGCCGCCGAAATCAGCGCGCGCGCTCTCTACCAGGAAGCGGCCACCTACTGCCACAGCGTGAAGGACTACGTCACGCGCGACCTGTTCGAGAAGCTGATGAGCGACGAGGAGCACCACATCGACTTCCTCGAGACCCAGCTCGACCTGATCGGCCGCATCGGCCTCGAGCTCTACACCCAGAAGCACGTCGGCGGACTCGAGGGCGAAGGGCATTAAGGTCCGCGCTCGCAACATGCGCCAATGTCGTCCCCGCGAAGGCGGGGACCCATAGCCACAGGCCGGTGTTGTTGCGCGAACTGGCAATTGCCAGTCTTCATCAAATTGCTGCTTGTGCTTATCGCGACGAGCGCAAGCGCTCGCGCGGGGGGCCCGGATCTGCGCTCGCTCTGGACAAACGCTCCGCGTTTTCCAGGAGCTCGCTTGTCCGGGACGACACCGTAATCGTTACGGCAGCTACAGCTGCGTCTTGTAGCGCGCTTCCACTATGTCCTGGCTCTCCGGCTCGCCCAAGCCCGTCTGGTCGTGAATGACCTCGACGATGCTCGGCATCACCGCGCGCTGCACCTTCACCTCCGGCGACCACAGCTTTGAGCGCATCAAGGCTTTGCCACAGTGGAAGTAGACCTCGCTCACCGTGACGCTGAGCACCGCGCGCGGCGGCTTGCCGAACTCGACCATCGAGCCGAGCAGCTCCGGATCGGCGGACAGCGTGCCGCGTCCGCCGACGCGCAGCGTCTCGTCGATGCCTGGCACGAAGAACAGCAGGTGCACGAAGCTCGAGCCTTCGACGACATTCCTGAGACTGTCGATCCGGTTGTTGCCGGAACGATCGGGCATCAGCAACTGGTTGGGGCCCGCGACATGGACGAAGCCGGGACCGCCGCCGCGCGGCGAGGCATCGACGCTGCCATCAGCGCCTGACGTCGCCAGCACGCAGAACGGCGACATCTCGATGAACTTCCTGGCATGCACGTCGATCGCGGGCCGCGCTTTCGCGATCACGCGCGGGCTCGGTTTCGGATAGATGCTGGCGAGGTCTTCGGCGCAAAGATCGGTCAACGGCGTGCCTCCGTTTGAGCTGCGCCTCAAACTACCTGATCGGGTTGCTCTCAGCTAACGAAATCCGGCATGTCATGATGCGCTAGACAGCATCTGCCGGCACAAAGCAGCTGATGATGATGCGGCCCGATGGTGTACGTACCACACCACGGCCTGACCGACGGGATTGCCACGATCGCGGCGGCGCGCATGCGCGGCGGTTGATGCGATGCGAAATCAGCGGCCGCGCACCGCTTTCACATCGCCCGCTGCGGGGCGGTCTGGAGCAATTGCCGGAGTTGCTCGGCGTAGAACTTTGCGTTGCCGGTGGTGCCGTGGCCGCGCGTCTCCGTGCTCGCAGGGATTAGGTACAGGCGGCCGTTCTTGACCCGCTTCATCGCCGCTTCAGTGACGCCCGTCTCCGGCGGATTGCGCTCGTCGTCAGCAGCGTTGATCAGCAGCAGCGGCGCCTCGATCCGCTCCAGCGGCTCCGAGGCATTGTAGTCGTGCGAGGATTCCCACTGCCAGACGAAATCATTGGCATCCGCGGTGATTGGTGCAGCGAGCCGTTCGTCGACCATCTTGTCGGCCTTCGCCGCCGTCGGCGCCTGGGCCTGATAGGCGAGCGTCCCGCCGATGCTGGCGATGCCATAGGCGACGATGGCGTATTTCATCATCCGCGGCTGGCTCGTGTAATTGCCGCCGTTGTAGTCGGGATCGCTGCGGATGGTGTCGAGCATGATCCGCCGCATCATCCAGTTGCGCGATGCCATCTCGGTCGGCTGCGAGGCCATCGGCACGAGCGCATCCATGCTTTGCGGATATTTCTCGCCCCACAGCCAGGTCTGCATGCCGCCCATGGAATTACCGATCACGAGGCGCAAGTGCTTGATGCCGAGGCCTTCCGTCACGAGGCGGTACTGCGCCTTGACCATGTCGTCGTAATCATATTTTGGAAAGCTCGTCTTCATCCCGTCCGACGGTTTTGACGATTTACCATGGCCGACCGCATCGGGAATGATGATGTAATATTTCGACGCATCGAGCGGCTGCCCGGCGCCGAACAATTCGCCCGCGAAGGCCGGCGTCAGCATGCCCGCGGCCGATTGGCCGGTGCCGTGCAGCACCAGCACGGGCTGCCCGGTCGGCTCGCCGATCGTGGTGTAGTGCAGCTTCAGCTCCGCCATGGTCTCGCCGGTGTGGAACTTGAAATCCCTGGCGACCCAGTCGCCCTGCTTCGGGGCTGGATAGTCGGCGGCCATCGCCGACATCGAAATGGACAGCAGGCCGGCCGATAGCGCCGCGCACGAAGCTTTCATGGTTCTCTCTCCTGTGCAGCTCGCTTCATTCGGGCCGCTTCGAGGGCGATCCTAACAGCATCGCCCCGAGGGTCGAGAGCGGATACAAGGCCGGCCGTCAAAACGTTTTTCGCGGCGATGCATCGCCAAAACGGAAATATTTAGGCAGCCGGCGAACGAGCCCGCCGGCTCATTCGTGCTTGAGAAAACCGAGCGCGTACCAGCCCCAATAAACCCTGTGGCGCTGGATCAGGCCCTTGTCGATCTCCATGATCTCGACCAGCTCCATCTGGTCGCCGTCGGGAGAGACGCGTGGATATTCCCAGGTGACGATACGGCCGTCCGTGAAAAAGCCTTGCTTGAAGCGCTTGCGCTGAGGCGGATTGGTCTGGAAAACGCGCGCAATGAAGCTGCCCAAATTGTCCTTGCCTTTGACGATGCCGATCGGGGTCTTCATGAGATGTCGGACCAGCGGGCTTTCGATGGATGCGTCATCGGCATAGAGCGCAAGCGATGCCTCAAGATCCTTGGCGCCGAGGGCTTCGTCCCACAGCTTGCATATGCGTTCTGCATCCCTTTGGTGGGCTTCGTTGATCATGGTGTAATCCTCTGGATTCGAGGGACATGTCCCAAGGATCGCAGAGGACGCGCCGCCAAAGTTTCACCGAATCCTGAAATGACCGCCTTTGGTATGATTGCGATGACGCGGCGGGGGGCCCAGATCAGGGTCGGGAGTATCTGATGATGGTCGCACGACGATCGGTTCAATCAGGGTTTTCGCGGCTCACAGAGGCTTTGAGCGATCCCGCGCGCGAAGCCATGGTGAGTGCGCTGTTCGGCGGCAAGGCGCTGCCCGCGGGGGAACTCGCATCGCTAGCCGGCGTGTCGCCGCAAAGCGCCAGCGCGCATCTCCAGAAGCTGACGGAGTCGCGGCTGCTTTCGGTGTGGCGGCAAGGTCGGTTCCGGTATTATCGGATTGCCGACGACGAGGTCGCGGGCCTGATCGAGAACCTCGTCAATGTCGCCATCAGGGCCGATCATGCCGAACGCATGCGAAGCGTGCCGACGCCACTCCGGCAGTCGCGGGCCTGCTATTGCCATCTCGCGGGTCAGCTCGGCGTCGCGCTGCGGGACGGTCTGATGTGCCGCGAACTGATTGCGATGCGTGGCACAGAGGGCTCCCTCACCGAGCAGGGCCTGGCCTGGTGTTGCACCGAGGAGATCGACTTCAAGCCGGGCCGTGATCCTCACATGCGCCTCTGCAACGATTGGACCGAGCGTGTTCCGCATCTAGCGGGCCCGTTTGCCAATGCGCTCCTGAAGCGGCTGGTCGAGACGCACGCGCTCGTGCCGCATTGCATTCCACGTGCTCTTCGTCTCACGCCGAAGGGGCGCGCCTTCTTCGAGCGGCTTCGCGTCCCCGTTCCGTTCTGACCCACCGTGGTGCCGATGACATCGGCGGACCCGGCATGTAGCATCGGGCTGACGCCGATCGTCCTCGAACCGAAGCGCCTTTCAGGAGGAACTTATGTGCCGCAACATCAAGACGCTGTTCAACTTCGAGCCGCCGGCGACGGAGGACGAGATTTACGCCAGCGCGCTGCAATTCGTGCGCAAGCTGTCCGGCTTCAACAAGCCATCGCAGGCCAATGAGGCGGCATTCGATCGTGCGGTGACGGAGGTGTCGGAGGCGGCGCGGCGGCTTCTGACCTCACTGCACACCCACGCGCCGGCGCGGGATCGCGCGGTGGAGGCCGAGAAGGCGAAGGAGCGCTCGCGGCTGCGCTTCAGCTAGCGGCTTACGTGACCTCTCTCACGGTCGAGGACCTCGCGACGCGCGAGGATGTTCGCCGAAGTTTTTGAGCGAACCGTGAGCATCACCATGAGCCGCCCTCTGATCTCTCTGAAAGCCGGTGCCGTCATCTTCACGGTGCTGTGGACCACCTGGACGATGTGGTGGAGCGGCTCCCACAGCAGCGCCAATGTCGTCATCCTGGCGGCCTCCGGAGCGGCGGTCGGCTATGTCTGGTACCGCGCCATGCGCTGGCAGTTCGAGCGCATGGGCATGGTGCCGCACAAGGACGATTCGTCCGCGCGGTAGGCGCGGTCAGCGCCTATTTGTCCTTGTTGCCGTGCTTCTTCTTTTTTTTCTTCTTTTTCCCGTGATCGTCGTCGCCATCCGGCTCGTCGCCGTCGTCATCGGCGAAGACGTCCGTCTCGCCATCGTCCTGGACGGCGGCTTCCAGCGCCTCGCGCTCGGCGGCTTCGCGTTCGCGCTGCCGGCGCCGCTCGTCCCAGGCATCAAAAAGCTGCTCCAGCCATGGCAGCACCTGCTCGATTTGGGGCAACTGACCGGGCGGACCAGCCTCGCCGCGCGGGCCTTGCGGGCCAACGGGTCCCTGCGGTCCGGCAGGCCCCTGCGCTCCGATGGGGCCACGCGGACCGGCCTCTCCCGGCTTGCCTTGCGCGCCCGGCTTGCCCTGCGGTCCGGCCTTTCCGACCGGGCCCGGCTTGCCCTGCGGCCCCGGCTTGCCGCGTGTAACGTCCGGGCCACGCCGCCCGGGATGTCCCTGCGGGCCCGGCCGTCCCGGCTCGCCCTGCCGCCCACGCGGACCCTGTCGCCCCTGATCGTCTGCCACGCCACTGCTCCTGATTCAGAAGCCCGTTAATTAGCGGCGTTTCACGACAGCAGCAATTGCGCGGGGTCGCTCTGGTGGCCTCGGTCAACATCAAAGGCGGATGGGGCTGTGGCCTCACGCTCTAATCGTGATAGGCGGGGACGTCGATGCCTTCGGCTGCGTAGATCCGGATCTTGTTGCGCAGCGTGCGCACGGAGAGGCCGAGCACGCGCGCGGCGCGCGTGCGGTTGCCGTCGCAGCGCGCGAGCGTCTGGAGCACGAGCTCGCGCTCGATCTCGCCGACGGTCGATCCAATCAGGAGCGGTACGATTTCATTGGGGGCAAGAGACTGCGCAGCCGACGAAGACGCAGCCGAGTGAACAATGGTCATTAACACACCTCCCGACCAACGCCCGCTTCCATCGATGGAAGCGGATCGAGAACAAACGACCCCCAAGCCGTAGTTCTACGGTGGCCGGGTTTGGTTAACGGATGGTTAACAACGGCGAAATGCTTGAATTCACCTTGGGATAACCGCAAAGCCGCCGCCATTGGCACAAGCTGCGTAGCCCGATCACACCGTCCTGTAGCCGCCATCCACCATGACGATCGAGCCGGTGACGAAGGCCGACAGATCCGACGCCAGGAAAATCGCAGGTCCGACGATATCCTCTGGCTTGCCGGTGCGGCCGAGCGGCGTGTGATCGACGAAAGCCTGCACGAGCGCCGTATTGGTGGCGCGCACCTGGGCATTCAGCGGCGTCTCGATGAAGCCCGGTCCGATCGCGTTCACGCGGACGCCTTCCTTGCCGAGCTCGGCGGCGAGCGCCTTGGTGAAGCCGAGCACGCCGTGCTTGGAGGTGGTGTAGGCGGCCGAGCTCGGCGTGCGCAGATGCACGAAGGACTGGATCGATCCGATATTGACGATGCGGCCCTTCGTTGCCCGTAGCGGCGCGAGATAGGCCTGCGTCATGTTGAAGACACCGTTGAGATTCAGCGAGATGATGTCCTGCCAGTCCTTCGCAACCGTCTCGGCGTCCGCCGTGAATGCGTTGCGGCGTGTGATGCCGGCATTGTTGACGAGGATCGAGACCTGCCCGATCTTTTCCGCAACCTCCTTTGCCAGCGCAAAGCAGGCCTCGCGGCTGGTGACGTCGAGGGCAAAACTGTCGGCAGTTCCGCCGGCGCTGCGGATCGTGTCCGCAGTCTCCGCTGCCGCGCCCGCGTTGATGTCGAACAGCACCACGCGCGCCCCTTCGCGCGCATAGCCTGATGCGATCGCGCGGCCTATGCCGGAGCCTGCGCCGGTGATGACTGCGATGTGGTTGGCGAGCAGGGACATGGCGCTTCCTCGACGGTTTTTTTCTGGTGTTGCCGACAAGCTGATTCAAAACCGAACCAATCGAAACGCCAAGCCACCTTTGCGCGTTGCTGTCATCCCGTTTTGGATGCCGCGTGATTTGGACGAAGCGCGCGGCCGCGACACGCCGATCAGGCCTCATTGAGGAACCGGTGCCGGCAGGATGCGCGGAGATTCGTGCCGGATTCATGTCGAAGTTTCGCGAAAGGCTAACCCGAAATTAAGACGTCGGAAACGCCGCGCTTGGCATACTGGCTTTCGTTGCTAAGTGTTGCGCGCATGATGGATCGGATTGAATCCTGGAAGCTGGCCCTCGAACGCCTGCGGACCGCCCACACCGTCGATTGGGACGAGGCGGGCCGGCTTGCGGCCGAGATCGCCCGTGCGAGCACCGACACGACGCTGCGCCAGGCGGCCGAGCAGGCGATTCCGATCCTGCGCCAGGCCGCCCATGACGGGCAAGCCCACGACGTCACGGTCGCGGCGCAGCGCCGCCTCGGTGTCGTGCTCGAGGTGATCCACGGCCTGACCGCCCCGCGCTTCGGCCGCCGCAACGCGCTGCCGAAAAAGCTCACCAACGAAGAACGCGCGCGCCGCACGCTCGGCCTGCCGCTCGCGGTGCAGCTTACCTGCGATGACATCCACCAGGCCTATCGCCGTCTCGCCAAGACCATGCATCCCGACCGCGGCGGCAGCGAGCAGGCCTTCCTCGACCTCGCCGCCGCGCGGGATATTTTGATTCATCCCGGCGCGCACAAGGACGCGTGAGGCGTCAGCTTCTGTTCACGCAGCTCGGATAGGGCGCCTTCTCGCCTGCGACGATCGGGCAGAGGTCGATCGGGCGCAGCTCGCGCAGGCGCGCCGACCATTTCTCGTCATCGAGCGGCGGCTTGTCGGCGGCGGGTCCCCGCTCGGCCCATTGGATGGTGTAGTAGTCGGCGTCGCCCTTCATGGTGATCAAGAGCGCAGTTTCGCTGGGCCGGGCCGGTGTCGACACTGCCGCAGCCGATCAGGGCGATGAATGCATCGAAGCCGCCGAATTTCGTTTTGCCAAGTCCCCTCGCGCCAAAACTCTCGGGGCAAGCGGACTTGAAGCCGTCCGCGATACTGCCGGCGAACCTTTCCGGGATAAGACCGGGATTACCGGAGACGCCTTTCTCGCCGGTCACCGTGATCATCTGCGTCCAGGCCTGCGCGCTCTCGCCCTTCAGCACGGCCTCGCGGATATAGTGGCCGCCCTTGGTGTTCTCGAACACCGCGGCAAAATTCGACGGCATCGCGAAGCTGACGAGCTGGCTGAAGATCGGCGAGATCACGCGGAAGGATTGCGGGGCCTGTGCTCGCGCCGGCATCGCCAGCCCCAGAAGCGACAGTCCGAAAACTGCGGCCTTCGTCATTGCGGTGCGCATCAAGCCGTCCCCCTTTGTCAAACATGCGAACGGGCAAGGACGCGGCTCGCGCCCTTGCCCGCTTCTCAAAGATCCGCCGATCAACGAAAGCTTAGAGGGTGCAGTGACCCTTCTTCAGCGCATGCTCCTTCAAAGCGAGCGCGTCGACGAAGGTCGGCACGGAGTGGCTGACGCGATGAAAGTCGGACGGCCACGGCGTGGTCGGAATGCTCTCGTCCCAGATCTGGCAGATGCCGGTGTTCTGCCAGCGGATCAGGTGATAGCCGGCGGCTTCAGCAGGGCTGGTGGCGACGAAGGCAGCAGCAGCAACGCCGACAGCGGCACACAGCATGGAAAAACGACGCATGGATAGCTCCTCAAATGAACGATGTGATGCTCCTCCCGACAATGTCTGGGGAGGCGTGGCGCGGGCCGTTTAGAGGGTGCGGCCCGGACAACAGGTGAGTAGTTCCCTGGGCGCAACAGGTTCAAAGCCGGTCGGCTGGAAATTGCAGGAATTTGGCTGAAAATGAGGGTTAACGAGACCGCCAACGAAAAGGCGGATGACGCTATCAGCGCATCCGCCTCGCAAAATCGATGATCTATCGCTTTCCGCTTACAGCGTGCAGCGGCGCTCGCCCCGCAGCTTGAGCTGCACGTCATTGGCGGCCGTGAAGGTCGGGAACGACTTGCTGACCACCTTGTAGGTCGAGGGCCACTCCGTCGGCTTGTAGCGCAGGTCCTCGTTCCAGATCTGGCAGATGCCGGTGTTGTCCCAGCGGATCACGTAATAGCCGACCTTGGCGGACGCCGGCACGGCAAAGACCGACGAGGCGATGCCGGCAACGGCACAAACAGCAAGAACGCGACGCATTGAAATATATCCCCTTGTTGACGCGTGAAGTCCGCAAAACTCGTGCGGCAAAAGCCGGTGCGATGCAAGCCGATGCCGCCGCCGTTCACGCATATGTCAGGGGACCGGATGCGCAGAGCCTTCAGGTCGTGACGTGGAAACATATCGCTGCAACAATCTCGTCATTGCGAGCGCAGCAAAGCAATCCAGAATCTCTCCGCGGCGACAGCCTGGATTGCTTCGTCGCAAGAGCTCCTCGCAATGACCATGGGGAGGCGCTGGTGCGCTGCTGCTTGCGCCGGCATCGGCTCGTCACTTCGCCAGCGACGCCACCGCCTCGATCTCGATCAGCATCCTCGGGTCCGGCAGCGCGTGGACCACGCAGGTGGTTCGCGCTGGATAGGGCGGCGGTCCGAACGCACCGGCGTAGAGCGCATTCATCGCCGCGACGTCGGCGGCGCGCGTCAGCAGCACGTTGACCTTGGCGAGATCATGCACCGTCGCGCCAGCTTCCGTCAGCACCCGCTTGATGTTGATGACGACATTGGCGAACTGGGCCTCGAAGCCTTCCGGCAGCGCGCCATGGGCGTCGAAGCCGGGGATGCCCGAGATGAACAGGAGGTCACCGACGCGGGTGGCAAAGGAGAGCGGCGGCGCCTTGACGTGCGGCGGGGGCGGGAAATGCTGGATCGGCATGGGAGGCCTCCGAGCCCGAATTGCGGATTGCGGTAGCCTAGCTGCATGTGAGGGACTTGCAACGACATCCGCGCTTCTGGCGCCTCTCCACGGCCGGAAAGACCGCCGCGGCCCCGCTCCGATGAAAATGTCGAAAACAACCCCATGCAAAGCAGAGATGGGCGGAAAGGTGACATTCGGGAAGACCGAAAAGGCGGTTGACACGTCGGGCAAATCACCGGCAGAATTCTATCCTGGCACTCTTTCCTTCGCCTCTCCCGCAAGAACGGGGAGAGGGGACGCATTGTGCGTACTGCTGTCGCATCCGAACATTTTGCCGCCGCGATCCATCGGGTAGATTCGCGCGTCCTGATTCGCTTTCCCCCGCCAAACATTTCCGGAGCCACCTCATGAAGTTCGCATCCAGCTTTCGCGCCGCGCTTGTCGCCATCGCCGCTTTCGCCGGCCTCTCCACGGCCGCGCAGGCCGACAGCGGCTTCGTGACGCTCACGATCTACAAGGCGGGCTGGATCATCGGCGGCTCGGGTGGCTCGGGCGTGCTCAACTTCCGCGGCCGCGCCTATTCGCTCTCGACCGGCGGCCTCGACTACGGCCTCGTCTTCGGCGGCTCCAAGACCGTGCTGCGCGGCCGTGTCAGCAACATCAATCGCCCCTCGGACGTCGCCGGCGTCTACGGCGCCGCCGGTGCCGGCCTTGCAGTGGGTGCGGGTGCCCGCGCCATCGTGCTGACCAACCAGAAGGGCGCCGTGCTGGAGCTCTCCGGCACGCAAGTCGGCCTGATGGCGAATGCGGACCTCAGCGGCCTCGCGATCACTATGCGATAAGCGAGGCTGGGTTGTAGGGTGGGCAAAGGCGCGTCAGCGCCGTGCCCACCATCTTTCCTTGACTGAGACAGAAGTGGTGGGCACGCTTCCGCCTTCGCTCTTCGAGCTACGGCGGACAAGTCGCATTGCCCACCCTACGAACTACGAACCGACCGCCGCATGAATCCTTTCGCAATGCGCGACGAGATTTTCGTGCGCATCGACAAAGGCCTTCAGCGGCGTCGGGATCGGAAAGAAGTGGATGTTGGCGAGAAAGCCGTAGATGCCGGCATCGACGCTGGTCGGCGCCGGCCCATGCACGAAGCCTCCCGCCGGTACGATCTCGGCCAGCACCTCGAGATCGGCAAGCCCCCGCGCATAGGCCTGCTCGGGCGTGTAGCGGCCGATGCCCTGGAAATAATAGCGCTGCGCGTTGTAGGCCTTTGCCTTCTCCAGCCCCGCCGCATCCACTTTCGGATGCTGCGTCATGAACGCATCGCAAAACGCCTGGACATAGCGCTCGTCCTTCCAGCGCGAATACGACATCACCCAGTAGAGATCATCCAGCATGCGCGTGACGAGGAGATTGGTCCGTCGCTGCTCCGGTGACAGCGCGGCATCGATGGTCAGGCGATATTTCGCGATCGCATGCGCGATGATGGTCTCGCTGTCGCCGATCGTCTTACGGTCGTCGATGACATAAGGCAGCTGCCCCCGCGGCGCGGCGGAGGCATCGAACACGTGCTCGTGCACGAACGGCACGCCGGCAAGCTTCAGGAAGGCGTAGACCTTGAGGCCGTAGCCGTTGTTGTCGGCGACGCCGAAAAGTTGGGGGTAGGAATAGAGGGTCAGCATGGGTGGCGGCTCCTCGACGGACAACTCCGGGCCCATCATACAGGATGGCCGAAAAAAATGATCCCGTGCCCGTCGGATGTCGGACCTCTTGTTCGTCCTCCGGGCGGGCCCGCGCCTGCACGTCCCATCCCAGCATCAAGGATGCCGAAACATGACCTCCATCACGCCGTTTCTCTGGTTCGACAACAACGTCCCCGAGGCCGTCGCCTTCTACAAGTCGGTGTTCCCCAACGCTGAGGTCGAGACCGTCAGCGATTTCATGGCGGTGTTCGAGCTCGAAGGGCAGTGCTTCAACGCACTCAATGGCGGGCCGCAATACCGCTTCAACGAGGCGGTGTCGTTCTTCATCAGCGTCGAGACCCAGGAGCAGGTGGACTATTTCTGGGCGAAGCTCACCGCCGACGGCGGCGCGGAATCCAATTGCGGCTGGCTCAAGGACAAGTTCGGCCTGTCCTGGCAGGTAATCCCGACCGCGCTCGGCCGCTACCTCGGCGACCCCGATCGCACCAAGGCGGGTCGCGTCATGCAGGCCATGATGCAGATGAAGAAGATCGTGATCGCGGATCTGGACCGCGCGTATGCGGGATGAGGGGTGAGCGCGTGGCGGCACTGAGGAAGCCAAACCCTCATGGTGTGAGGAGGCGCGAAGCGCCGTCTCGAACCATGAAGGCCCGCACATCGCCCGCGGCCATCCTTCGAGACGACCGCGGAGCCTGTCATCGGGCCGCGCTTTGCGCGGACCCGGTGGCGGTCTCCTCAGGATGAGGTCTGTGCCCGTTGAACGTCCAACGAAGCGATCCACGCCGCAAGCTCACGCCAGGGCTGCAACGTCCAATGGCCGGACGCAGCGCCGGACGGCGAGGCGAGCACGAACACGTTGGGAAAGTGCCCGTCGCTCTGCTGCCTGCCCAGCGGGATTATCGCGGACGGCTTGCCGTAGAACAAGCTCGCAGCCTTCTTGCTCGTGAAGGCAATGGTCTTCGGACGATACCGCTCCATCTTGATCCGAAACCTCGCCACATCGATCGACTGAGCCGGAATCTGGTGGTCCATCCCGGCGCCCGACTTGGACAGATCGGTGAAGCCGATCCCAAGCTCGAGCAACGCGGCAAACTCGCTCGGCTGATAGCGGCGCGGCGTGATGCCGACCTCGTGGAGCGCGCGCCAGAAGCGGTTGCCGGGATGGGCGTAGTAGTGGCCGAGGGCGGCCGAGCGCGTGCTGGCGGCGGTGCCGACGAAGACGAGGCGGAGGTTGGTACGGAGTTGGTCGGGGAGGCGGTGCAGATCGCTGTCGGACATCGAAAAGGCCAATGAACTTGCATGCGACGGGCGAAACGTTCGTCCGGCGGCTCGGACCGACGGCTACCATTTCTACCCTTCGCGTCCTATACCCTGGTGATGAATCGCGAAGAATTGGCTGCCGCCTATGCGGCACCTGGCCGCCATTATCACAACCTCGCGCATATCGAGGACTGTCTTGCTGCGCTGGCGCAGGTGGAAGGGCTCTCAGTGCGCGAGCGCGAGGTCTTGTCGGAAGCGATCTGGTGGCACGACGTTGTCTACGATCCAATCCGATCGGACAATGAAGAGCTCAGCGCCGAACTGGCCGAACGGCACGTCGGCGTCCATCTTCGCCACGAGGTCGGTCGCTTGATCCGTCTGACGAAAACGCACGAGGTTAAGGCAGATGATCGCCTTGGGGCGGTCCTGATCTCGATCGACCTCAGCATTCTCGGCGCAGAGCCGGAGCGCTACGATGCCTATGCCGCCGCCATCCGGCAGGAGTTCATCCATGTCAGCGATGCGGACTATCGCGCCGGCCGCGCCAGGGTGCTTCGCCAGTTCGCCGTCCGCCCGGTGATCTATCCCGATGCCGGCTTCGCCGCGATCTATGATCGGCGCGCCCGCGAAAATCTCGCGCGTGAATTGGCGTCGTTGAGCTGAGGCTGCGTAGGGTGGGTTAGCCGCTCACAAGCGCGGTCTTTCAACACGCGACGGCGCAAGGCGTAACCCGCCACTTCTGGTGAGATTTCGGATGCCAAAGTGGTGGGTTACGCTCCGCTAACCCACCCTACGAGCTGGCTTCTCCGCAGGCGTTAAACAGAAAGCCGGGCTTTCGCCCGGCTTCTTCACTTTCGATGGATGTTCGGGTCAAGCTCGGACACGACGAGCGGAGAGCCTCACAACGCCCTGTTGCTCTCCTTCACCTTCTCTGCATCCAGATACACGCTTGAGCCCATCTCCTTGAACTTCTCGCTCATCTTGGCCATGCCGTCCTCGATGGTGCCGGCCATCGACATGCCGACATTGTTCGGATCGTTCAGCGTTGCCGCGTAATCGCGCACGTCCTGCGTGATCTTCATCGAGCAGAACTTTGGACCGCACATCGAGCAGAAGTGGGCGACCTTGTGGGCTTCCTTCGGCAGGGTCTCGTCGTGGAAGCTCTTTGCGGTGTCCGGATCGAGGCCGAGGTTGAACTGGTCGGTCCAGCGGAATTCGAAACGGGCGCGGGAGAGCGCGTCGTCGCGGAGCTGGGCGGCCGGGTGGCCCTTGGCGAGATCGGAGGCGTGGGCGGCGATCTTGTAGGTGATGACGCCGGTCTTGACGTCGTTGCGATCAGGCAGGCCGAGATGCTCCTTCGGCGTGACGTAGCAGAGCATGGCGCAGCCGAACCAGCCGATCATGGCAGCGCCAATGCCTGACGTGATGTGGTCATAGCCCGGCGCGATGTCTGTCGTCAGCGGCCCCAGGGTGTAGAACGGTGCCTCGCCGCACTCCTTGAGCTGCTTGTCCATGTTGATCTTGATCTTGTGCATCGGCACATGGCCGGGGCCCTCGATCATGACCTGGCAGCCCTTGTCCCACGCGATCTTGGTGAGCTCGCCAAGCGTCTCCAGCTCGGCGAACTGCGCGCGGTCGTTGGCATCAGCGATCGAGCCCGGACGCAGGCCGTCGCCGAGCGAGAACGAGACGTCGTACTTGCGCATGAGATCGCAGATCTCGTCGAAATGCGTGTAGAGGAAGCTCTCCTTGTGATGCGCCAGGCACCACTTCGCCATGATCGAGCCGCCGCGCGACACGATGCCGGTGACGCGGTTGGCGGTGAGATGGATGTATTGCAGGCGCACGCCGGCGTGGATCGTAAAATAGTCGACGCCCTGCTCGCACTGCTCGATCAGCGTGTCCTTGTAGAGCTCCCAGGTCAGCTTGACGGGATCGCCGCTGCACTTCTCAAGCGCCTGGTAGATCGGCACGGTGCCGATCGGCACCGGCGAGTTGCGCAGGATCCACTCGCGCGTGGTGTGAATGTTGCGGCCCGTCGAGAGGTCCATCACGGTGTCGGCGCCCCAGCGGATCGCCCACACCATCTTCTCGACCTCTTCCTCGACCGACGAGGTGACCGCCGAGTTGCCGATATTGGCGTTGATCTTGGTGAGGAAGTTGCGGCCGATGATCATCGGCTCGAGCTCGCTGTGGTTGATGTTGCTCGGAATGATGGCGCGGCCGCGCGCGATCTCGGAGCGAACGAACTCCGGCGTGATGAAGGCGGGCACCGCGGCGCCGAAGCTCTCGCCGTCGGCTAGCGCCTGCTCCGCGCGCTCGAGCTGCTGCTTGCGACCGAGGTTTTCGCGCGCAGCGACATAGATCATCTCCTTGGTGATGATGCCGGCACGGGCGAATTCGAGCTGCGTGATCTTGTGGCTGTCGAGGCCACGCAGCGGCTTGTGATAGGCGCTGAACGCACGCGCCGCCTTCTCGGTGGAGACGCCGCCATTGTCCTCCGGCTTGATCATGCGGCCCTCATATTCCTCGACGCCGCCGCGCTCCAGCACCCAGGCCTTGCGGTTGCGGGACAGGCCCGCGTTGACGTCGATCGTGACGGAGGGATCGGTGTAGGGGCCGGACGTGTCATAGACCGGCAGGTTCGGCTCGCCTGCGCCTTCCGAGAGGATGATCTCGCGCAGCGGCACGCGCAGATCGGGCGCAGCCTCGGGGGAGGCAAAGATTTTTCGCGAGGAGGCGAGGGGGCCGGTGGTGACGGCGGGGATGGTCTTGTCGGGGTTCGAGCGGATGTTCATGGGATCCTCCTTATTCCTTTGATGTCATTCCGGACGGACCGCGATACGCGGTCCGATCCGGAATCTCGACGTTGTGGCGCGAGATTCCGGGTTCACGCTTCGCGTGCCCCGGAATGACGCTGGTGGAAAATTCTTCACGCAGCCTCCTTGCTACTAAGCCCGAGCCATTGCCGCACCCGCGCATCGGGGTCGGCGTTTTGCGTAACGTCGCTGACGACGGCGATGGAATCCGCGCCTGCCGCAAAAATCTCCGCGGCGTGCTCGAACTTGATGCCGCCGATCGCGACCAGTGGGATGCTGCCGATGCGCTTCTTCCATTCGGTGATTTTTGGAATGCCCTGCGGTTCGAAGCGCATCGATTTCAGCGTGGTGAAGAAGATCGGGCCCAGCGCGACATAGTCGGGCTCGGCCGCGAGCGCGGTCGCGAGCTCCGCGTCGTCATGGGTGGAGATGCCAAGCGTCAGGCCGGCATCGCGGATGGCCTTGAGGTCGGCGTCGACCAGATCCTCCTGGCCGAGATGCAGATGTTTTGCGCCGGCGACGATCGCCGCGCGCCAATAGTCGTTCACCACGAGCTTGGCTGGCGTGCCCTCAGTCAGCGCGAGCGCGTCGGTGACGATCTGGAGCGCCTCCGCGTCGTTCAGATTTTTCGCGCGGAGCTGGATCGTGCCGACGCCGAGCTTGGCCAGGCGCTCGACCCAGGCGAGGCTGTCGACGACCGCGTAGAAGGGATCAGGATACGCGTTGCGATCAGGATACGGCATGCCAGAACGGGGTCCCAACGACGGGGGTTGACGGGGAGGCGAAGTCGCGGGCGTCCATCAGCCCGGCTTCATAAGCGGTGCGACCAGCCTCGACGCCGAGGCGGAAGGCGTTCGCCATCGCGACGGGATCGGCGGCTTTCGCGATCGCGGTGTTGAGCAGCACGGCGTCATAGCCGAGCTCGAGCGCGTGCGCCGCGTGGCTCGGTGCGCCGATGCCGGCGTCGACAACCAGCGTGATGTCCGGCAGCCGCTCGCGCAGCAGTTTCAGCGCGTCGCGATTGGTGATGCCCTTGGCGCTGCCGATCGGCGCGGCCCACGGCATCACCACCTTGCACCCGGCGTCGACCAGGCGGTTCGCGACGGAGAGATCCTCGGTGCAGTAGGGGAAGACCTCGAAGCCGTCCTTGATCAGGATGGCGGCGGCTTCAACCAGGCCGACGACGTCGGGCTGGAGCGTGTCGTTGTCGGCGATCACTTCGAGCTTGATCCAGGACGTTCCGAACAATTCGCGCGCGAGCTTTGCGGTGGTCACGGCTTCGCGCACGCTGCGGCAGCCGGCGGTGTTCGGCAGCACCGTGACGTCGAGCTCGCGGATCAGGTTCCAGAAGGCGTCCCCGGTCTTGCCGCCGGCGGCCTCGCGCCGCAGCGACACGGTGACGATGTTCGAGCCCGAGGCGCGGATCGCTCCTTGCATGATCGCAGGCGAGGGATAGAGCGCGCTGCCGATCAGGAGGCGGGAGGCGAAGGACTTGCCGTAGAAGGTCACCATGTCCAAGGTGTCTCCTTAGTGATCGCTGTCATCCCACCGAAAGCGGGGATCCAGTATTCCAGAGGCCGTGCCGTGACAGGGAGAAGCCGCGGCGTACTGGATCGCCCGGTCAAGCCGGGCGATGACAGCGGAGTGTGCGGCGTGTGCTCGCGCAACATCAGCGGAGTGGTTGTCGGCGAGCGTGCCCGCATCACCTCACCCTCCCTGCCGCGGCGTGATGATCTCGATCTCGTCGCCGGCCTTGAGGCTGGTCTCGGCCCAGCGGCTTTTCGGCACCACGTCGTAGTTGAGCGCGATGGCGAAATGCGTGCCTTCGTAGTCGAGCTCGGTGAGCAGCGCGCCGACGCTTGCCGAAATCACCTCGCGTTGCTCGCCGTTGATGATCACGCGCATTGCATCACCTCATTGTCGATCTGGCCGCGCTCGACGTAGGCGAGCGTCAGCTCGGCGAGCGCCGGCGCGATCAGGAAGCCGTGGCGATAGAGCCCGTTGACCGCGATCCTGTCGCCGCGAACGCCGATGCGCGGCAGATTGTCGGGGAAGGCGGGGCGAAGACCCGAGCCGAATTCGACGATGCGGGCTTCGCCAAAGGCCGGATGCACCGCATAGGCCGCGCCCAGAAGCTCCAGCGCCGAGCGGACGCTGACGCCGGTGTCCTCCGCCTCGATGGAGGTCGCGCCCAGCATGAACAGGCCCGCCTCGCGCGGGATCACGTAGAGCGGCCAGCGCGGATGGATCAGACGCACTGGGCGGGCAAGCTGGACCTCGTCGGTCTCGATCAGGATCATCTCGCCCTTGACGCCGCGCAAGCATGGCGCCTCGTCGCGGGCTACGAGGCCGCGGCAGTCGATCACGATGCCGTCGAGATCCTTGGCGCTGACGTCGCTGGAAAACTTGATGGTGCCGCCGGCGGCGCGGATGCGCTCGTGCAGCTTCGGCAGCACGCGGCGCGGCTCGACATGGCCCTCGGTCGGGAAGAACAGCGCCTCGCGGAAGCGCCCTTCGAGCGACGGCTCGAGCGCGGCAAGGCCGGCGGCATCGAGCCGCTGATGGCCCTCCGTCATCCTCGCAAAGCGCTCGAAGTCGTTGCGCTCGCGCGGGAGCGCCACGACCAGCGAGCCGTTGAACGGCGTATCCGGCAATTCGCGCCGCCAGATGTCGAGGGAGCGCAGGCCCAGCCGGCTGATGATGGGCTCGGCGACCTCGGCCTCGCAATAGGGCGCGAGCATGCCGCCGGCCCAGTGGCTGGTGGCGTCCGTCATGGCCGCGTCACTGCGCTCGTGCAGAGTGACGGAATGGCCGGCCTGCGCGAACAACAGGGCCTGCCAGGCTCCTGCGATGCCTGCGCCGATGATGGAAACCGGTGAATCCGGTCGTTTGGTCGTCTGGTACATCCCTGTCCCTTCGCCGGCATGACCCGGATCAGGTTCAAAGGGTCACCGCGGTCCTGGGCGTTCCCTCCCATTTAGCGGTATCTCAGCTCCTCCTCGGAGCTCCCCTCGGAACGGCGCTAATGTATGCCAGCGACGCTGTGTGTCAACGTGGTCGTCAAATCACCGTCATTCCGGGATGGCGCGCAAGCGCCAGACCCGGAATCTCGAGATTCCGGGCTCGGTCCTGCGGACCGCCCCGGAATGACGGTGACTAGTGGGGAACCTGCGCACGGGCGCTGGCGACGTTTCGCGCAATCCGCTTGCGCGGGGCGAACATCGGCTGCGGATTGCCGTTCGGCTCGAGCCAGGCGTTGCCGAACGCGTCCGCCTGCTGCGCCACCTGAAGCCGCTGCTGCTTTGCGGCGTAGTAATAGCCGCCTGCATAATAATGAATGGCTCGGCCGTAATCGCCATTGGCGGCGCGATAGGCGCCGGCGAGATATTTCACGGCATAGGTGAGATTGGTCTCGGGATCGCGCAGGCCGGCGGCGTCGCCGGTGTAGCCAACCCCGCGGGCGGTCGCGAGCTTGATCTGCATCAGCCCGATCGTGCCGCCATGGCCGATCAGATGCGGCTGATAGCGGCTTTCACGCATGATGACGCGATGCACCAGCGCTTCCGGCACGCCGTTCGCGCGCGCATGCGCCGCAACCATCTCGGCGTACTCTGCTTCGCCCGCGACTGCCGCGTGCGGCAATGACAGTCCGGCCGCAATTGCGGCGGCAACGATTAAAGTTTTCATCGAATATCTCTCGGTCTAAGTGACCTGCACTGTGCGCGTTAGGCCTGTGGAACACGGCGATGATGTGGCGAAACGTCGCCGTAAAATATTTCGGTCGCGACGTCGTCTTTACGACTTAAACATGCGTTAAGTTTTCCGCAGGTGAGGTGCAGCAGGCTGAGGCCGCACGCGACAGCGGGCCTGTCCATTCGCGCACCTGCCCAACAACAGATAAGAAACACACGTATCGGGAGACGTGCCATGACCCTGACGCACTCTGACCTGATTCAAGCGGACATCGGCGACATCCCCAGGCAGAATCCCTGTGCGCAATGCGGCACACCGATCGCGCACCCCGACTGGATCGAGCCGGGCAATGGCCGGGTCTCCTATCTCTGGAAATGCCGCGCCTGCGGCTATCGCTTCGAGGCGATCGCGATCTACGACGAGCCGGCGCACGAGCATGCGCTCGCCGCCTGAAGCGGCGCGCATAATCTCCTTACACCTCTCCCATGGGGAGAGGTGAAGCAGGCGCCTACGCTGCCAGGCAGTTCGGCTGCCAGACCGGCAGCTGCATGCGCACGATCAGGCCATTCGGCTGGCGGTCATGCAGCGACAGCTCGCCGCCATGGGCGATCGCGATCGCACGTGCGATGGAGAGGCCGAGCCCGAAGCCGGTGGTGTCGTCCATGTTGCGCGCGTCGTCGCCGCGCACGAACGGCTCCAGCATCGCCTGCTTGCGCTCGTCGGAAATGCCGGGACCGTCGTCCTCGACGTCGATGGTCAGCTTGGTGCCGGCGACGTCGAGGCGGATCGTGACCTCGGCGCCGTAGCGCACCGCGTTCTCGACGAGGTTGGTGACGCCGCGATGCAGGTCATCGGGCCGCGCCGCGGCGGTCGCCGAGGCGGGGCCGTCGTAATGCACGGTGTGGCCCATGTCGGCGAACTGATCGGCGATCAGCTGCAGCGTGCTTGCGATGTCGACCAGCGTCACCGCCTCGAGCCTGCGGTCGTTGCGCAGCAGCGACAGCACCGATTCCAGCATCGTGCGCATCTGGTCGAGATCGATCAGCATGCGCTTGCGGTTGCCTTCGTCCTCGATGAATTCAGCGCGCAGGCGCAGCCGCGTGATCGGCGTGCGCAGATCGTGGCTGATCGCCGCCAGCATTTTTGTGCGGTCGGCCATCAGTCCCGCGATCCGCTCCTGCATGCGATTGAGCGCGCGCGCGACGGAACGGATCTCCTCGGGCCCGCGCTCGGGCAGCGGCTCGGCGGTGCCGTCGAGGCTGAAACCTTCGGCGGCGCGCGCAAAGGATGACAGCGGGCGAGCGAGCGCATGCGCGGCCCACAAGCCCAGCATGGTGACGCTGATCAGCACGAACAGCAGCGTTATCATCCACGGCCCGCCCCAGAAGCGCGGCGGCCGCGGCCCCGGCTCGACACGACCGGCAATCATCGTGCCGTCGGGCAACTGGACGCCGACCCGGTGCTCGCCGCCCTCGGGCGATAGCGCCATCACCTTGTAGCCGTGACCGAGATGCCGGCGCATCCCGTGCAGGTGCTGGCCTTCGGTGTCCTCGATTGCAGCGGCCGCTCCTGGCGCGAGCTCGACGATGTCGAGCGTGGGAAACGCGCGGGCGATATCGGCGATCAGCCGCGGCCGCTCGCTCGCGCCTGCGCTGCCGAGCAGCAGGGCGGCATTGGCCAGTTGATGCGAGCTGTCCGGCGGCATCTCGGCGCGGTCCGGCCGGCTGATCAGGAAACTGCCGGTGAGGATCAGATGAAGCGCGATGATCGACGCAACGACGAGGGCGGCGATCTGTCCGCCGATGCTCCTGAGATGGAAGAACCCGAACAAACTCATGGCGGGCCGCTTTAGCTCAGCTGTTCAGGGGCGCCGCAACCGCTTCCGTCCTCGGCGTGAACAGATAGCCGCCCGAGCGCACCGTCTTGATGATGGTGGGATCCTGCGGGTTGGGTTCGATCTTGCGGCGGATGCGGCTGACCAGCACGTCGATGGAGCGCTCGAACGAGCCGGTGGCGCGGCCCTGCGTGAGGTCCAGCAGGCTGTCGCGCGACAGCACGCGGCCGGGCCGCTCGCAGAAGGTGCGCAGCAGGTCGAACTCCGCGCTCGTCATCGCGACGCGCGCGCCGTCGGGGTTGCGCAGCTCGCGCAGCCGCAGGTCGATGCGCCAGCCCTCGAAGGCCAGCGTGCTCGCGCCTTCGATTGAGCTGGCGGCCTGCGCCGCGGCCTGCCGGCGCAGCACCGCGTTGATGCGCGCCAGGAGCTCGCGCGGATTGAACGGTTTCGGCAGGTAGTCGTCCGCGCCCATCTCGAGCCCGACGATGCGGTCGACGTCCTCGCCGCGCGCGGTCAGCATGATGATCGGCGTCTGCGCCTCCGAGCGCACCTTGCGGCAGAGGCTTAAGCCGTCCTCGCCGGGCAGCATGACGTCGAGGATGATCAGGTCGACGCGATGGTCGGCCATCGCGCGCGTCATCTCGCGGCCGTCGCTGACGGCAGTGACGTTGCAGGCGTTGTTGCGCAGGTATTTCGCAATCAACGTCCGGGTTTCGCGGTCGTCCTCGACGACCAGGATGTTGGGCGAAGGAATGGCCATGTGCTCTGTTTGTCGGAGATTCGGTTTGAAGGGCGAAGTTTTTTGTTTCCGGATGTTTCTGAAGGCGCTTTCCGCAACGTCCGGTAACGTCCTGAAGGGGTGACGGCAAGGTCTCGTTAAGTCCGTTAACCATACCGTGACGCCGTCAGTTAAGGAACCCCGCAAAACCCACGGAGCCATCATGACTTCGATCTCGGCGGCCTCCGCCGGCACCTATCAGTCGCCGCTGCAGCGCTTGCAGCAGGAATTGCAGTCGGAGGTCTCGGCCGGCACGATCTCCTCGTCGGATCAATCCGCGCTCTCGACCGCGCTCACCGATATCGATTCGGCGATCCAGCAGAGCCGCTCGAGCGATGCGTCCAGCGGCACCTCATCCTCGCCAGAGGACATGAAGTCGAAGATCGACGACCTCATAGCCAATGAAGTCTCGAACGGCACGCTGACCTCCGACCAGGCCACCGAGCTGAAGGGCGTGTTCCAGTCCGCCTTCGCCAACGGCCCGGGCGGCGCTGGTGGTCCGGGAGGCGCGGGCGGACCGCCGCCCGGCCCGCCGCCGCCGGACGACAGCTCCTCCACCTCGTCCAGCTCCTCGACGGATTCGACCAGCAGCACCTCGAGCGACAGCACGACCACTGCAGAGATCCTCCAGCAATTCCTGCAGGCGCTCCAGCAATCGATGTCGTCGTCGACGTCGTCCTACGGCGCTTCCGGAAATGCAAACAGTTCGTCGAGCAGCTCGCAGATCTCCGCGCTGCTCATCGACTACAAGACCTGACCGCGACGCAGGTCGGCGCAGTCCCCGTCGTCTCTCACGCGTCTCCCAGGGCGCGTGACGAGTCGGCGGGGAACTGTGCGTGGCCTTCGCGTTCGATTCAAAATCTCTTCGCTGCGGAACTCGCTTCGCGATGCAACGCGCGCGAAACGCGCGACGAAATTGCCGCAGGTTTGGAACTGTCGGACGACGTGCGCGGTTTTCTCCACACAAGTTTTCGATGAAGGAGAGGATATCATGTTGATGAAATCGATCGCGGCCGGCCTTGCCGGTTCCGCGTTGCTTGTAACTGTCGCGTTCGCTCAGAATCCGACGACCACGACCGACAAGGCACCGAACGCGGCCGCCACGTCGACGGCAACGACGTCGGCCTCGGGTGACTGGCGCGCGTCGAAAGTGGTGGGCTTGAAGGTCTACAACGACGCCAATGAGAGCGTCGGCTCGATCAGCGATCTGTTGATGGACAAGAGCGGCAACATCAAGCTCGTCGTGCTCGGCGTCGGCGGCTTTCTCGGCATGGGCGAGCACCTCGTCGCGGTGCCGTTCGACAAGGTGAAGTTCTCGACCGAGCCGGTGTCCTATGGCACCGCAAGCAACACGAGCCCGCCTGGCGCAAACCCGGCCGGACGCCCCGGTTCGACCACGACCACAGGCGCTGCGCCAAGCACCGCGCCAGCTGCCCCGACGTCATTGGGGTCGAAGTGGTACCCGGACCACGCCATGTTCAACGCGACCAAGGACGAGCTGAAGAAGATGCCGGAGTTCAAGTACTCCGAGTGATGCGGCTCAGCTGACTTTCAAACGCAACGCGCCCGGTTTGTCCGGGCGCGTTGTCGTGTTTTTCTTTACCTCGCCCCGCTTGCGGGGAGAGGTCGGATCGCATCGCAAGATGCGATCCGGGTGAGGGGGATTCCCCAGGAGTCCAGCCCTCACCGTGCTCGTGGATAGAGCCCCTCACCCCAGCCCTCTCCCCGTAAGAACGGGGAGAGGAAGAAGGCAACTCAATGCCCCACGAGCGGGCAGCCGCCCTTCTCGAGCGGACGGAATGCTTCGTCGCCCGGCACGGTGGCGATCAGCTTGTAGAGGTCCCACTCGCCCTTGGACTCCTCGGGCTTCTTGACCTCGAACAGATACATGTCGTGCACCATGCGGCCGTCGATGCGGATCTTGCCGCCCTTGGCGAAGAAGTCGTTGACCGGGGTGGCGCGCATCTGCTCCATCACCTTCGGTGCCTCGTCGGTCTTGATGGCCTCGATCGCCTTCAGATAGTGCATGGTCGCCGAATAGAGCCCGGCCTGGATCATGGTCGGCATGTGCCCGACCTTGTCGTTGAAGCGTTTTGAGAAGGCGCGTGTCTCATCGTTCATGTCCCAATAGAAAGCATCGGTGACGATCAGGCCCTGCGTGGCCTTGATGCCGAGCGAGCGCGTGTCGGTGATCTCCTGCAACAGCGCGATCATCTTCTGCCCGCCTTGCGTGAGGCCGAACTCGGAGGCCTGCTTCAGCGCATTGGTGGTGTCGCCGCCGGCATTGGCCAGCGCCACAACCTTGGCCTTGGAGGCCTGGGCCTGGAGCAGGAAGGAGGAGAAGTCGGAGGAGTTGAGCGGATGGCGGACGTCGCCGAGCACCTTGCCGCCGCTTTCCTTGACGACGTTGGCGGCGTCGCGTTCCAGCGCCTGGCCGAAGGCGTAGTCGGCGGTGACGAAGAACCAGGTGTCCTCGCCGCGCTTCACCATCGCCTTGCCCGCGACGTTCGACAGCGCATAGGTGTCGTAGGTCCAGTGCACGGTGTTGGGCGAGCATTGGGCGCCGGTGATGTCGGAGGAGCCGCCGCCGGAATTGATGTTGATCTTGTTCTTCTCGCGCGTCAGCGCCGAGATCGGCAGCGCCACCGAGGAGGTGGGTACGTCGAAGATCGCGTCGACCTTCTCGTTGTCGTACCAGTTGCGCGCGATGTTGACGCCGACGTCGGGCTTGTTCTGGTGGTCGGCGGCGACGACCTCGACCGGCTTGCCGGCGACCTTGCCGCCATAATCGGCGACCGCCATCTGCACCGCGGCGAGCGAGCCCTTGCCGGTGGCATCCGCATAGAGGCTCGACATGTCCGTGAGCACGCCGATCTTGATGACGTCGTCGGAAATCTGCGCCTGCGCTGCGCCGCCGCTGGCCGCAAGGGCGAAGGACGCCGCGACGGCGGCAAACAGTTTGTGCATGGTTGTTCTCCCTGTGTTGTTTCTTTGGGTTTGGTTACAGGAGCCGTTCTAGCGGCAATCAGCGGCCGCAGCTAAGCGATCCCCGTCATAGCGGAATGCAAAAAGGGAAGGGGCTGGCGCTGTTCCTTCGCCTCTCCCCGCTTGCGGGGCGAGGCCGCATCGCATCGAAGATGCGATGCGGGTGAGGGGGACTCTCCGCGAGTCCATCTGCCTCCGTTTGCGTGGAAGCGGCCCCTCACCCCAACCCTCTCCCCGTAAGAACGGGGAGAGGGAGTAGGAGAGACCTACATTCCCTGCAGCTTCGTCACGTACACGTTCAGCGAGCCGCCGGCCTCCGCGATGATGCGGAGTGTCTTGGAATCGAAGGCGATGTCGGCGAGCGTCAGGCTGTCGATATTGGCCTCGACGCGCAGGCCGTCCCCGGTCTTCTGGTAGTCGGCGATCGCGGCCGCGATCTTGTCGCGCGCATTGGCGGCGATCGGCTTCAGGTCGAGCGTCGCCTTCTGCACCAGCGCTTGCTGCAAATGCGGCACCACGGCGCGCGCCGCGGCACCAAGAAGCCCGAATGCAGCCTCGGACTCCACCGCGAGCTGGATGTCGGCGAGCCGCAGCGTCTGCTGCGCCTGGTCGAGCATCGGTCGCCCCCAGATGTGCACGGTTGCCTCGGCGCCCAGCCGGAACCAGCTCTTCTTCTCCTTGGCGCGCACCAGAAGCGAAATCAGGAGCCGGTCGCCCGAGGGGACAACGTTGACGCTCTTCACGGTAACGTCGGCTGGACCCGATCCGTCTTCCGGATAGGTATGGCCGACCATCTGGGCTGCGATGAGCTTGTTGATCTCGGTGAAGGGTACGTCGATCGGCACGCCGATGTTCACGCCGGTGCCGGTCGGCGGCACAATCGAGATCTTTTCGGGGAACGGGCACTCGGGCTTGGTCTGGCTCGTGGTGACGCGGGTTTCGGCCTCGATGCCGAGAAGCAGCGTCACGGCCTGCGCATCGACGCGCGGCTGCGCTGCGATCGCGCGGATCGGCTTCATCTCCAGCCAGAGCGGCGGCAATGCGGCTGAGGATCCCGAGCCCTGCAGCGGCATCGAGCGGCAGGCCTTGATCCATTGCGCTTTCGCATTGTCGCGCAGGCTCGAATCGTTGCGGATGCGTTCAGCGACCACGTTGAGCTGATCGTTGACGGTCTTGTCGATCAGCGGCTTGATCTGCGCCGGCACGTTGACCTTCGCGCCGGCGACCGAGAGGTTGGTGTCGCCGAGATTGACCTGCGCGCCGAGATTTGGCTCGAGGTGCCAGTTGGCAGCGAGTTTCGGGCGTGAGGTGATGACCACGTTGCCCCTGATCTCGGCACTGGCATTCAGGTTCTTGATGTTGACAGCGCCGATCTGCTTGGCGGCGTTGTTGCCGAGCACGCTGCCGAGCGCCTCGCCGAGCGCGCCGGTCGCTTTCGAGGACAGCGATCCCGTGACGTTGAGCTTTCCGGTCAGGGGCGTCGACAGCGTCAGCGCGTCCTTGTCGCCGCTCGCGGCAATCGGCCCCCGCGAGGCGGTCCAGCCGATATCGGCGTTCTGCAGGATCTGCGAGATCGGATTGTCGGCCTTGCCAGTGAAATTACGGGCCGCGCTCTTGTCGGTGGCTTCGCGGATCGCCGACAGCGCGATTGCAACGGGCGCCACCACGATCGAGCTTTTCGAGACCGGCGGCAGTGGCGGCAATGGAGTGACGGCGGGCGCTGTCCCTGCGCCGCGCGGCGACAACCAGTCCATGGCCTTCAGGCTCACGAAAAACGACACCGCGATCACCGCGATCGCGATCAGAATAGTCTTCAAGTTCAACGTCAGACGCATTAATCCCCCGAACCGGCCCCGGCTTGCGAGTCTACAGGGCGGGGGAACGCGGCGCCAGAGTGGCCGAAACCGGGCGGAGATGCACCGTGGCGGCGGGATCGACCTCACCTTTGCGCACGATCCAGTGATCAAGAAAAGCCGCCCGCGGTGTCGATCCGGCGCCGCCCCGTACGTCTGGATAGGGCCGACCGGCCGCATCCAGCGACCGGGGCATCCATTCCGGGAGGCGCAGATGACGACCGACCTCAAATATCTGGCCGTGACGGCGATGCTGACCGCCGCTTTGTGGATTCCCTATATCGTCTGCCAGGTCAGGACCAACGGCCCGCTCGAGCCGAAGAACTATGCCGATCCCGCTCTGCCGCGGCCGGTGCCCGCATGGGGCCAGCGCGCCAACCGCGCCCACCTGAACGCGATCGAGGTGTTCGCGCCGTTTGCAGCATTGGTCATCGTCGCGCAACTTGCGGGCCAGGCCAATGCGACGACCGCGTTCTGCGCCGCAAGCTTCTTCTATCTGCGGCTTGCCCACGCCGTCGTCTACTTGGCCGGCGTTCCCTATGTGCGAACCATCCTGTTCACGCTCGCCTTCGTGGCGGAGGTCGTGATCTTCTGGGAGGTGATCAGGTAGCCTGTTTGGTGCAGCTGGGCATGGAGCTCGAGTGTGGCTTGGACGCGGCCTGTTGGCGGCGCCGATGAATGTGGCGGCTCAGGGATAACCCGAGCCGGGTGTCTCTACCTCGACAGCGTCGATCCGCGCGGACGACTTCCGTTGCCTCAGCTCCTCCGGCGATGTCTCCGCACTGATGCAGAACAGCGTTCTGCGATCGGCGCCGCCGAGCGCGCATGCAATGCCGCGGCGTCCGGGGACGTTGATGCGCTGCCGCTCGCGTCCATCGCGATCGATCCGGATGAAGGCGTCTTCGCCATAAGACGCGACCCAGACGGCGCCGTCGCGATCGAGGCAGATGCCGTCCGGTTCCTTCCCGCAAGCCAGGTGGCGGCGGAGAAGCAGGCTGCCATCGCTTGCGATCTCGTAGTCGGCGAGACATTCGCCGTCCATCTCGGCGACGACGAGCCTGTCATGACCGGCCGAGATCGCGATGCCGTTGGGAAAGCGCAACCCTTCGGCGACGACGCGCCCCTGGCCATCCGGCGTCACCAAGATGATGCGCCCATCGGCGCCGCGGCCGGGCGGCGGCGGAAGATTGAAGCCGAGATCACCGACATAGGCGCGTCCGAGTCCGTCGACGATCATGTCGTCGATCGTGCCGGTGGCGATGCCTGATAGATCGGCATAGAGCGAAAGCTCGCCGTCTGCATATGTCAGGAGGCGCTTGCGGAACATGGTCAGCACCACCAGCCTGCCATCAGGCAGAACTCCCGTGCCGCAAGGCACGTCGTCGGCGAAGGTGGCATGTTCCGTGCGGTCGCCCGATGGGCCGATGCTGAGCAAGGTGCGCGCCATGCAGTCGACGAACCAGAGCCGCCCCGCATGCCAGCGCGGGGCCTCGAAATACTTGCCGCCGTCGAGCAGGGTTCTTGGTTGCGGTTCATTCATCCGCTGCTCCCGTCCAGGAACAGCTTCATCAAGATCTCATCGAAATATCGGCCGTCCTGCTTGAGCGCCTTCGGTTCGCGGCCGTATTCGATGAACCCGGCACTGGCATAAAGACGCAAGGCGGGTTCGTTGTCGCTGACGACGGACAATTGAAGCTGTTCGACCCGTTGCGCCGCATGCGCCACAACGGCGTCGACGAGGCGACGTCCCACACCGAAGCGGCGCGCCGCTGGCCGCACATACATGCCCCAGAGCATCGCCTTGTGCACGGTCTTCGTACCGTCCTGCCGGCGAAAGCCGGCGACGCCGCACAACTCCTGTTCGATGAAGGCGCCAAAAACGTCAGAGGCTTTGAGTCGCTCCTCGAACCAGGAAAGCGCCATGTCTCTCTCGCGCACAAACACGCTGGAGTAGGCCCCTGGATGCGCTTCGAGCGCCTCCAGCCTGATCTGTCGATAACTCGCCGCGTCCGCCGGCGTGAGCAGTCTGACGGCGGCAGTGTTGTGGTCAGCTGAAGGCATGTCCTGCTTTCGCCTCCAATTCAACGCATCGCCGTTGCAAAGGCGTCTTCGAACAGGTCGAGCATCGCGGCCCAGGAGCGGCGATCCGCGTCGGCATGATAGGCGTGGTTCGGCACGCTTTCACCAATGAGCTCGGGATTGGTGAAGCCATGGGCCGCGCCGCCATAGACATGAGCCTGCCAGTCGACGTTGGTCGTGCGCATTTCCCGCGCAAAATTCGCAAGCTGCGTCAGCGAGACCAGCGCGTCCGCGGCCCCGTGACACACCAGGACTCTCGCCTTGATGTTCGCGCCATCCTCCGGCCGCTCGCTGGGGAAACCGCCATGAAAGCTGACGACGGCCGCAAGATCGGCGCCGGTCCGCGCCAGCTCCAGTGCTGTGCTGCCGCCGAAGCAATAACCGATCGCCGCGAGCCTTGTGGCGTCGACAGTGTTGTGCCCGGCGAGCGCCAGCCGTGCCGCCTCTGCCCGCTCGCGCCAGCGCGCGGTATCGGCGCGCAGGCCGTTCATCAGCTCGATCGCCTGCGGCACGTCCGGCGCCGTCCTGCCGCCACCATAGAGATCGGCCACCAGCACGACAAAGCCAAGCGCGGTCAGTTGCTCGGCGCGCGCGATCGCATGCGTGCCGATGCCGCGCGCGTCGGGGAACAGTACCACGCCAGGACGACGGCTGGCGGCGGACTCATCGGTAACGAGAATGCCCTGAAGCTCGGAGGCGCGATCGCGATAGCCAAGAACGGTCTTTTTCATCCTGATGCTCCTCGTAGAACAAACCTGACCATACGGATTGCACCTAGGCAACCTCTGATTGTCACTCGTTTCGCTGGATGCCACTATGTTGATGCATACGTTCATGCACGAACATAATGAAGGAAACCCATGGCGAGCACCGTCTTCGATTCCACGCTGTTCCGCGACATGTTTGGCACCGCCGAGATGCGCGCGGTGTTTTCGGATGAAGCGCTGGTCGGCCGCTATCTGGAAGCCGAGGCTGCGCTCGCCCGTGCCCAGGCCCGTGCCGGCGTCGTGCCGAAGGATGCCGCGGCCGCGATCGATGCTGCCTCCCGCAGCATCAAGCTCGACTTCGACAAGCTCCGCCACGACACCGAGATCGTCGGCTATCCGATCCTGGCGCTGGTGCATCAGCTCTCCGAGGCCGCCGGCGAGGCCGGCCGTTACGTCCATTGGGGCGCGACCACCCAGGACATCATGGACACCGCCAACGTGCTCCAGATCCGCGCCGCGCTCGACATCGTCGCGCGCGACCTGAGGGAGCTGCGCGCGATTCTCGCCGACCTCGCGCGCAGGCATCGCGACACGCCGATGGCCGGTCGCACGCACCTGCAGCAGGCTCTGCCGGTGACGTTCGGCTACAAGGTTGCGATCTGGCTGTCCTCGATCGACCGCCATATCGAGCGTGTCGACCAGGCGCGGCCGCGCATCCTGCTTGGTGAGTTCTCCGGCGCGGCCGGCACGCTCGCCTCGGTTGGCGATGGCGGCCTCGAGATGCAACGCCTGTTCTGCGAGGAGCTCGGCCTCAACCAGCCGCCGATCACCTGGCACGTGGCGCGCGATGGCATTGCGGAAGCGGTGACGCTGCTCGGCCTCATCACCGGCACACTCGGCAAGATCGCCACCGACGTCATGCTGATGTGCGCGACCGAATTCGGCGAGCTCTCCGAGCCTTTCGTGCATGGGCGCGGCGCGTCTTCCACCATGCCACAGAAGCGCAACCCGATCTCCAGCGAGCTGATGCTCGCCGCCGCCAAGGCCGTGCGCCAGCACGTCGCGACCATGCTCGACGGCATGATCCACGATTTCGAGCGCGCGACCGGTCCCTGGCATCTCGAATGGGTCTCGCTGCCGGAGAGCTTTTTGCTCACGGCGTCCTCGCTTGCCAATGCGAAGTTCATGCTGGCCGGCCTCGTCGTGCATGAGGATCGCATGCGCGCCAATCTCGGCCTGACGCACGGCCTCATCGTCGCCGAAGCCGTGATGATGGCCGCAGCGCCGAAGTTCGGCCGGCAGCATGCGCATGACGTCGTCTACGATGCCTGCCGCAAGGCGATCGAAGGCGGCGGTGATCTCGCCGACATCCTGTCCGGCGTTCCCGAGATCGTGGCCGCGCTCGGCGGCGCCGATGCCATCCGCCGCCACTGCGATCCCGCGAACTATCTCGGCCTTTCCGGCCAGATGGTCGACCGCGTGCTCGGCGGCTGACCTTGTCGCCCGGGTGAGCGGAGCGACACCCCGGGGAGCCTCTCCGCATATCGCTCCGCCGATGCGGGCTACGACGGCGCACGCTTGGAAGCCGCGATCTTCGGCGCAAACGAAAGCGGCCCCGAGGTTGCCGGAGCCGCTTGCATTGCCGTTTTTGTCTCGCCGCTTAGCGCGTTGCGCTGCCGAGGTCCGCGCGACGGTCGGTCATCGGAAGCACGACGACCTTGGTGCCGACGTTGACGCGGGAGTAGAGGTCGGTGACGTCTTGATTGGTCAGGCGGATGCAGCCGGAGGAGACGTGCTTGCCGATCGTCTCGGGGGCGTTGGTGCCGTGGATGCGGTAGACCGTGCCGCCGAGATACATGGCGCGGGCTCCCAGCGGGTTGCCGGGACCGCCGGCCATGTGGCGCGGCAAATAAGGCTGGCGGGCAATCATTTCCGGCGGCGGGGTCCAGTCCGGCCACTCGGCCTTCTTGGTCACCGACTGGACGCCGGACCAGGTGAAACCGTCACGGCCGACGCCGATGCCGTAGCGCACGGCCTGGCCGTTGCCGAGCACGTAGTAGAGATACGTGTTCGGCGTATCGATGATGATGGTGCCGGGCGCCTCGCGCGTCGCATAGCTCACGACCTGGCGCCGAAAGCGGGCGGGCGTCTCGACGCTGTCCTGATCTTCCAACGGTGCGGTCTGATAGGACGGCGCCGGCTGATAGGGCTGATAGGGTTGCAGCGGCTGCGGCGTGGCGAAGCCGGGCGGCGGCGCGAAGAAGGGGAAGAGCTGCACGGGCGCGGCATGCGCCGGGCCGGCAAACGCGATCGCGGAGATCGCAACTGCACCGAAGGCAACGGCGCGCGAATACGTCTTGAACGTGTCCAGATTGAACATTGATCGCCCCTGTTTGGTCGGTGTTTTTGACCACCGCGGCACCGCTACCGGTGCTCCGTTGCCTAAACTCGTAGCGGCGAAAAGTTTCGGGACGTTTGCGCGGAAAACCGAAAACGGTTTCGTCGCGGAAAGGATTGTTTCATGACAGTTTCGTGGCCATGCGGACCCGTTAACGAACAAAACAGTGGGCCGACACTTCTGTGACGTCACACGCCTGAAATATCCTTCGTTGATGGTCCTAAGCCGAGAATCATCAAACTCTCGGGATTTTCCCATGCGGGTATTAATCGCGACCGACGCCTGGCATCCGCAGGTTAACGGTGTGGTGCGGACGCTGACCTCGCTGGCCGCCGCCGCCAAGGCGCTCGACGTCGAGATCGAGTTCCTGACGCCGGACGGCTTCCCGTCGCTGCCGCTGCCGACCTATCCGGGCCTGCGCATCGCGCTGCCGAGCGGCCGCGAGATCGCGCGGCGGATCGAGGCGACGGCTCCGGAAGCGCTGCACATCGCAACCGAAGGCCCGATCGGCTGGGCGGCGCGCGCCTATTGTCGCCGCCGCGGGCTTGCCTTCACCACCTCCTACACCACGCGCTTCCCGGAATATGTCTCGGTGCGATCAGGCATTCCGGTGAGCGTCGGCTACGCCGTGCTGCGGCACTTCCATGATGCCGCTGCCATGACCATGGTGGCGACGCCGTCGCTGCGGCAGGAGCTCTCCGAGCGCGGCTTCAAGCGGCTCGGCTTCTGGACCCGCGGCGTCGACACCACGCTGTTTCATCCCGATAGTCCGGCCACGATCGACCTGCCGCGACCGATCTTCATGGCGATGGGGCGGGTCGCAGTGGAGAAGAATCTCGACGCGTTCCTCTCGCTCGATCTGCCCGGCACCAAGGTCGTCGTCGGCGATGGCCCGCAGAAGGCGCAGCTCGAGAAGAAGTATCCCGGCGCTGTCTTCCTCGGCGAGAAGAAGGGCGCCGATCTCACCGCGCATCTCGCAGCCGCCGACGTCTTCGTATTCCCGAGCCTCACCGACACCTTCGGCGTGGTGCAGCTCGAGGCGCTCGCCTGCGGCACGCCGGTTGCGGCGTTTCCGGTGACCGGTCCGAAGGACGTCATCGCCGATCATCCGATTGGCGCGATCGACGATGACCTGCGCGCCGCGTGCCTGCGCGCGCTCACCATGTCGCGCGAGACCTGTCGCAACTTCGCGCTGGCGCGCTCCTGGGAAAACAGTGCGCGTCAGTTCGTCGGCAATCTCACCTCACTCCAGCCCAGCCGCTCGCTGCGTCCGACGCCCGTCATGGCGCGGCGGCCGGTACGCGGCTGACCATGAACATCTGAACCAAACGGGACTTTGCTAATGGCCAAGATCATGAAGTTTGAAGAGTCGCAGCAGCTCGACCTCGACCGCGGCACGGTCGAGCAGGCTTATGACCGGTGGGCGCCGGTCTACGACCTCGTGTTCGGCGGGGTGTTCGCCAAGGGCCGGCAGGCCGCGATATCGGCGACCAACAAGCTCGGCGGCCGCGTGCTCGAGGTCGGCGTCGGCACCGGCATCTCGCTGCCGCTGTATGCGCCGAACGTCCGCATCTTCGGCACCGATATCTCGGAGGCCATGCTCGACAAGGCGCGCCGCCGCGTCTCGGAGCTGAAGCTGAAAAACGTCGAGGGCCTCGCGGTGATGGACGCCGAAAAGCTCGAATTTCCCGACAATTCTTTCGACGTCGTGATGGCGCAATATGTCGTCACCGCCGTGCCCAATCCGGAAGTCGCGCTGGACGAGTTCGCCCGCGTGCTGCGTCCCGGCGGCGAATTGATCATCCTGACCCGCGTCAGCGCTGACGCCGGCATGCGCCGCTTCATCGAGCAGAAACTCCAGCCGGTGGTGCGTCACCTCGGCTTCCGCACCGCCGAGTTCGCCTGGTCGCGCTACGCGAAGTGGCTCGCGAGTGCGCATGGCATGGAGCTCGCCGAGCGCCGCCTGATTCCACCGCTCGGCCATTTCTCGCTGGTCCGCTTCCGTAAAGTTCAGGTCGCCAAAGCGGCCTGAGCCAAACGGCTCCACGCGTTCATGCGTCACCGCGTCGCGTACATCGTCACATGACAAAATGATGATGTCACACGCCCTACATCGAATCCCTGTATTTCCTGACCCGAAGCCTTTTGGGGGAAAGAATGATCAAAGAATTCCTTGAGCAGCTGCGCATCCAGCGCTGGGACGATCACCGCTACTATCACCACAGCCGCATCAATCAGAGCCTGCACTTCGTCAGTGCGCTGAGCTTCCTCTTTGCTTATGTCTGGCTGTTCGTCGATCCCATGATCTCGGCGCTGGTCGGCTGGCTGGTCTCGATGACCTCGCGCCAGGCCGGTCACTTCTTCTTCGAGCCGCACGATTACGACCACATCAACCAGGCGACGCACGAGTACAAGGAAGAGATCAAGGTCGGCTACAACCTTCAGCGCAAGGTGGTGCTGATGGCGATTTGGGCCCTGTCGCCGCTGGTGCTGTTCGCCGATCCGACGCTGTTCGGCCTGTTCACGCCCTGGGCCAGCGCGAGCGACTTTGTGCGGCAGGTCGCCAAGATCTGGCTCGTGGTCGGTGGCGGCGGTCTCTTGTTCCGCACCGTGCATCTGTTCTTCATCCGCGACGTCGAGACCGGCCTCGTCTGGATGACCAAGATCCTGACCGACCCGTTCCACGACCTCATGCTCTACCGCAAGGCGCCGCTCGCGCTCATGCGCGGCGAGCTGATGGACCCGGGCCTGCATCTCGTCCCCGAGCACACGCTGGGCTTCATCGCCGAGCCTGAGCTCAGCGAGCAGCACGCCTGAGCGCGCGGCTCTCACCAACCACTCCGATGTCCAAAGGTTGCGTCATGCCCGGGCTCGTCCCGGGCATCCACGTCTTGGGGGCTGCCTCGAGTACCGTCATTCCGGGGCGGCTCGAAGAGCCGAACTCTGGTGCGCCGTTGCGCACCAGAGAATCTCGAGATTCCGGGTTCGGTCCTGCGGACCGCCCCGGAATGATGGTGATTGGTGTGGAAGCGAAAGCCTCAGCGCCGGAAGCGCTTGGCCAGCATCTCTTTCAGGATCTGCCGCTTGATGCGCTTGTTAGTGAGGCCAGCATCGTGCCACCAGAAGCCGTCCGCTTTCATCTTCTCCGCGGCGCGGACGAAGCGTTCGGCGACCTCGGTGAAGTCGGCGTCGGTGTAATTGAGGCTGAAAATCAGGCGTCCCGTGCCGATCCAGCTCAAGGCGAGGCCCTCGGCGCGCAGATAGTACTGCAGCATCCAGTTGTAGCGGGACGGTTCGGTGTATTTCACCGTCCAGATCGAGGACAGGTTGGCGACGCGCACGGGCAGGTCCGCGTCGGTCAGCATCTGGTTGAGCTTTTGCGCGCGGCCGTTCCAGGTCGCATCCAGCCCGTCATAGATCGCGCGGAAGTTCGGGCTGGCGAGCCGGCTCAAGAACTCGTCCATCGCCGTCATCACGTAGGGATGCGAGTTGAAGGTGCCGCGGGCAAAGCAGACGTCGGCGGGACGATCGTCGCGGAAGCGGCGCATCAGGTCCTTGCGACCGCAGACCACGCCGACCGGCAGGCCGCCGGCGAGGCTCTTGCCGTAGGTCACCATGTCGGCGCGCACGCCAAAATATTCCTGGGCGCCGCCGGGAGCGAGACGGAAGCCGACGAAGACCTCGTCGAAGATCAGCACGATGCCGCGTTCGGTGCAGACCTCACGCAGCTTCTTCAACCAGGCGCCATAAGCGTCACGGTCGAAGTTGCCGCCGCGCGAGCTGTCGACCAGCGAGGAATCGCCGGGCGCGCTCGCATTCGGATGCAGCGCCTGGAGCGGATTGACCAAGACGCAGGCGATGTCGCGCCGCGTGCGCAGCACGTGCAGCGTTTTCTCCGACATTTCGGCGAGCGTGTAGGTCTCGTGCGCGGCAATGGGGTTGCCGACGCCGGGCTGCACGTCGCCCCACCAGCCGTGATAGGCGCCGGCGAAGCGCACGAGGTGCGTGCGCTTGGTGTGGTAGCGCGCAAGGCGCACGGCCTGCATGACGGCTTCGGTGCCGGACATGTGGAACGAGACTTCGTCGAGGCCCGAGATATGGCAGAGCCGCGTCACGTTCTCGGCGATCACGGGATGGTAGGGGCCGAGCACCGGCCCGAGCGCATGGGCGCGCTTCTCGCCTTCCCCGATGCACTCCTTGTAGAAATCATTGCCGAAGATGTTGACTCCGTAGGAGCCGGTGAGGTCGTAGGAGACGTTGCCATCGAGATCGGTGACGGTGACGCCGTCGGACGACTGCATGAAGCTCGATGTACCCAGGTTCTCACGCACGAGGCGGGAGAACTGGAACGGCACGCGGTAGCTTTCGGTGAATTGCAGGTCGGAGATTCGTTCCGCCGCCTCCTTCGTCAGCGCACGGCCCTTGGCATAGCGCGCGGCGTAGAGACCGGCGAGGCGAAAGAAGCCGTCGTGGCGCTGCGCTGCGACATTCGCCGGCGCGCCGTCACAGGCGAAATAGTCGTCGCCCTCGAACTCGTAGAACGGGATCAGCCGCGCCACTCGGCGCGACATCTTGGAATGCCCGGAGAGCGAGCGGTGCTTGGCGCGGGAGAGTTCGATGCGCGCCTTGATCTTCGGGAAGGCGGCGGCAGCGGACGCTGCGGCGGCCACGGACAATGAGAGAATCGGGAGTGTCGTTTCCATGACAACAAGCGCTAACCCTACCTGCTGACAGATTCATGACAGTCAAAGCCCTCATCGCCTCTTTCACCCAGCAGGAAGACCTCAATTTCCTGCTGACCAACCGCATTCCGCGCGCCGCGCTGACCCGTTTCATGGGCTGGTTCTCCAAGGTCGAGAATCCCCTGGTGCGGGACGGCTCGATCGCGCTGTGGAAGCTGTTCTCCGACCTCGATCTGTCGGAAGCGCGCAAGACCCAATTCAAGAGCCTGCACGACTGCTTCACGCGGGAGCTGAAGCCGGGGCTGCGGCCTTACGAACCGGACCCCGCGATCGTCGCCAGTCCCTCCGACGGTATCGTCGGCGCCCACGGCAGGATTGCCGATACCGAGCTGTTCCAGGTCAAGGGCGCGCCCTATTCGCTGCTCGACCTCCTCGGCGATCCCGCTTTGGTCGAGCAGCATCGCAACGGCTCTTTCGTCACGCTGCGGCTGACTTCGAGCATGTACCACCGCTTCCATGCGCCCTACGACGCGCATATCGAGCGGGTCACGCTGATCCATGGCGATGTCTGGAACGTCAACCCGATCGCGCTGAAGCGCGTCGAGCGGCTGTTCTGCAAGAACGAGCGCGCGGTGATCCGCACGCATTTGTCGACTGGCGAGGCGGTGACGCTGGTGCCGGTGGCGGCCATCCTGGTCGCGAGCATCCGGCTGCACTTCCTCGACATGGTGCTGAATGCGCAGACCCGCGGCCCGGTCAATTTTCCCTGCGACGTCAACGTGACTAAGGGCGAGGAGCTCGGCTGGTTCGAGCATGGCTCGACCATTATCATCCTCGCGCCCGGCGATTTTACATTCGGCGACGGGATTGCCGAGGGTACGCGCATCCGTGCCGGGCAGGCGCTGCTGCGAAAAAAGTAGCCTTCAATCCGCCGTGTCGGCGACCTATATCGTCCGCGGGGACGATTCGATCGACACGACGGGTATTGAGGGATGGCGCGGGCGCCGGTTCTGGCGGCAGGGGGAATTGTGCTGCGGCGTGATGCGCCGCTGATCGCGGTGGTGCGCCAGCGCAAACGCAACGAATGGGTTTTGCCCAAGGGCAAGCTCGACGATGAGGAGACGCCGAAAGAAGCCGCGCACCGCGAGGTGCTGGAAGAGACCGGCCACGACGTCGCCATCCGCGAATTTCTCGGCACGCTCGCCTATCCGTCCGGCGGCCGCTCCAAGATCGTGCATTTCTGGCGCATGGAAGCGGACGGCGGCCCGGTTCGCAAGCTGATGAACGACATCAAGGCGGTCGACTGGTTGCCGCTCGAGGATGCGGTCGCGCGGCTGTCGCGCGAATATGAGCGCGCGTTCCTCGTTCATGTCGGCCCGATCGCGCTCGCCGCCGCCGGTCTCGCGCCGGCCGATGCTGAAACTACGCCGCCACTTGCCATGGACGACGTCGATGCCGCGATGCAGACGCTGACGCCCGCGGAGGCGGCGTCAGTCGAGGAGCTGCGCCATGGCTTGCTGCAGAAGGTGAAGGCCTGGCTCCGCGGCGAGGCGTAAGAACGGGGAGAGGGAGTGCACCGCCGCTTGCGGAAACACTCCGACCTACCTCCGCTCTTTATTCTCCTTCGGCGGCGGCGCGGGCTTGCGCGGTGCCGGGCGTTGCAGGCCCGGCAGGCGCTGCTGCAATCCGCCTTGCCGCTGCATGCCGCCTTGCTGCGGCTGGACGGCGTTGGGCACGGGCTGACCCTGCTGGCCGCTGCGTGGTGACTGCGGCGCGGGCGTTGCGCCTTGCTGTGGCGTCGTGCCCGGCTGCGACAACGGAGCCTGTCCGCTGCGCGGCGCTTGTGGATTGGTCACACCGCCCGGCGCCTGTCCGGCGCGCGGTGCGCCCTGCTGCTGGCCTTGCCCGGTGCGCGGCGTGCCCGGCTGACCCGCGCCGCCTTGTCCTTGCCGCTGCGGCTGCTGCGTGCCCTGACGGTTCGGCGCACCCGGTTGCTGCTGCTGACCCGGACGGTTGTTCTGTCCGGGCTGGCCATTGGGCCGCTGCGGCTGTTGGCCCGGCTGACCATTCGGCCGCGGGCGTTGCTGCTGCGGCGCCGCCGGCTGGACCGGCCGCGGAATGCGCGGGGTCGCGCCCGGATTGGCCCTGCGGAATTCGCGCTGCTCGGTGACGATCTGCCGACCGGTGGTCTGGGCCTGGTGCACCTGGCTCACGAAGACGCGGTCGCGCGCGACCTGTTGCGGAGCAATCGTGATCGGCACCGCGGCAAAACGCGCCCCGCCCGTGCCGGGCCGGATCGCAAAGCCGGATGCGCCTTGCGTCAGCGCGCCGAGCCGCGCGCCGCTGGTGCGGTCGTTGACGTCGATGTGGCCGACCCTGCCGTCGGCGTCAGGATAGAGCTTGATGTTGACGTTGTTGGTCGCGGCCGCCGCAGCGCTTCCGTCCGCCGGCACCTCGATGACGCCGGTGGTGCCGCGGATGCCGAGCGTCGCCGTCGGCGTCGTGATCTTCATGTCGCCGGTCTTGGCCACCGCCGCGGCGACGAAGGCGACCGTGCCCTTGCCGACGTCGAAGATCGCGGAATTCTGCTTGCCGCCGTCCTCGTAGACGTAGTTGTCGATCGCGATCTTGGCGCTGGCGGACAGATTGAAAGTGGTGGAATCGTTGAAGGCGATGCTGAGCGAGGAGTTCGAGGCGGTCTGCACGACGTCATTGAGATAGATGTCGTCGCGCGCCTTCAGCGGATAGGAATTCTTGTCGCGGATCACGGTCGCGATCCCCGTCACGGTGGCGACGTTGCCGATCGGCTCTTGGGACGCGGCGGTTTGCGCGTCAGGCGCCGGTGTTGCTGATGTCGGAGAGGGAGACGGTGTCGGCGATGCCTGCGCCGCCGGCTGCGCCTGCGCGAGCTGGGTCGCGTCGGATGCGCATGCGTCCGCCGCGCCGGCCAACGAAACAACCAGCAGCGGAAGCGCGAGCACGCAGCGGCGCCAAGCCAGCATCAAAGCCACAGTGAGGTCCCGGTGAAGACACGAGGCGAGATCCGCCGATTTCAGCCGGAGATGGCTGAATGGCGGATGAACATCTGTCGCACAGGCGCTGCCAACGTTCAAACGCCACGTCCCGGATTTCGGGACGTGGCGCCATTATGAGAACAAGAAGGCTTGCCAGCGGCGTCGAGGGTGACGCGCTCCGCGCGTCAGCTCACGCGCTTCCAGGTCTGGCCGCCGCAGAACATGCCGCCGAAGGCGCAGCCCTGCACGCGGAGCAGGTTCGAGCCCTTCATCGCGATCGTCGAGTCGTAGTTGCGCCCCGAATCGGGATCGTGGATGCGGCCGCTCCACTTGGCGCCATCGGGCTTCATGTTGATCAGGATCTTCTCGTTGGTCTTCTCGGCATAGCCGCAGAGATTGGCGCCGCATTGTTCGACGCGCACATTGCCCTTGTTCTCCTCGGTCGCCCACACGCCGAGCGGCGTGGTCGAAGCGGGGGCGGGCGCAGCCGCAACAGGCGTCGGCGCGGGCGCGACTGGTGCGGCAACCGGTGCCGGCGGTGCAACCGGGGCCGCTTGTGGCGTGACATTGGCGTCGACGGCCGCGGTGGTGGCCGGTGGGGCAACGGTCGGGGACGGCGCGGGCGGCGCGGTCACGATCGGAGCGGCATGGACGGTCGCCTGGACCTGGGGTTGCGGCGCCGGTTGCTGTGCGGCGGGCGCCGGAGCCGGCGGGGCCGTAGTCGTCGTGCTCGACGACGCTGTGTCGTCATCGTCCTTGGAGCCGAATCCGTTGAGGTTGATGTTGTTCAGCCTGATCGGCTTCTTCGACAGGCCGGGCGCCACGATGGTGACGCAGTTCAGCGAGGCGCAGTTTCGCGGGGCCTGGATATGGATGCGCTGCCCTTCGATCTCGAAGGAGATCGCATTGCCGGCATGGGCGATTGCGGTCGAAGCGAGGAAGAGCGCGGTAGCGGCGACAGAAAGCCTTGTCATGGCAGCCTCCCAAATGCAGCGTGGAAACGGTGTGGCCGGATGTCGGTGATCGACTGAGCGTGGTTCGACCTTATGCGGGGCCCGCCGCGGCTTCCGTGACTGATGTCACAGGCGTCGGCGCCGTCGGAGTGAGCTGCTTCACATTCGTTGGGTGCAGCTGACTGACTTTCGTGCCACGCGACCGCTGCACCCTCGCCCCCTGTGGGAGAGGGTGGATTCGATGCGAAGCATCGAAGCCGGGTGAGGGGTCTCTCTTCGCGAACTCATGCGCATCTGTAAGCGCGGATAGAACCCCTCATCCGGCGCTTCGCGCCACCTTCTCCCGCAAGGGGAGAAGGGACAGGAGCGCGCCGCGTCGCGCCTATCAAATTTGTAATCGTCTCTCAGCGAACCCGCGTCTCCCTTGCATGCGACCGATGGATGAACACGGTCTGCAAAGGAGCTTTCAATCATGTCCCGCCTCATCCTCGTCGCCGCGCTGCTCGCCGGTAGCGTCGCCACGGCGCGTGCCGACACCGATATCTATCGCAACGTGTTGAAGCAGTCGCGCGGCCACGACGAATTGCAGGTGGACGGCGCGTTCTGTGACGCGCAGTTCGGCAAGCCGCAGAACGGCACGGTGACGTCACACGACTACAAGCGCTGCATGCTGTCGCGCGGCTGGCGCTTCAGCCATACGGTTCGCCGGAAGGACGACCGCTATCCGGACCCCGACAATTCCGGCATGATGTGCCGCGATTTCAAGATCGGCGGCGTCACGGGATCGGAGTGCTCGAATTACGACTGAACTCTGCCGCGTCTGGCTCGGCGCACCATGACCCGCGCGCGAGATCGCGCGCGCTCCCGCTACCTGTCGTCGATGTCTGGAAACTAGATCACGCCGAGCACGATGGCTCCGACAAAGGCTATCGCGAGGTACGCGGTCACAACGCTCAGTCTGCCGACGAACGTCATAAAGGAGCTCCCTCTGTTCGCGCGTCTTTGCGCGCAACCAACAAAGTTAACGGAGAGTCCGTCGGCGAAAAAGTCAGTCCTGGTGTCGCTTACCCGCCGCGTCCGCCAAAACGGGCCGGCCCGTATGGTTAAAGAAACGTAAAATCAATGCGTTGAAGAGTCCTTAAGTAAATTCACCGAACGTGCGTGCATGACGCGCGGAGTTCGTTTGTATCTCGTCGGCTCCATCGTCCTTGTTTCGCTTGCGGGTTGCGGACGCGGCTTCTTCCAGGCCGAACGCGAACCGTGGCGGGCCGAGGCGGAAGCCGCCTGCCTGAAATCCGGCGTGGTGAAAGAGAGCGCCGAGATCGTCCGCATCGAGCCGATCTCCGGCCCTGGCGCCTGTGGAGCCGAGTTTCCGCTGAAAGTGGCCGCCATCGGCGAAGCGAGCAGCAGCTTTGGCTTTGCCGATGAGGAGCTGCGTCCGCCGGCGAGCATCGGCAACCAGCCGCGCTGGCCGGGAAGTCAGCCGAGCTATCCGCAAGGCCAGAACTATCCGAACCGGGCCTATCCGAACGCCTCGAGCTATCCGCAGCGTCAAAACCAGCCGTCCGGCTATGGCGGAGCCTCAGGCCCGATCTCGCTCAGCGCGCCCGGCGTCGCGCCGCCGGAGGAGGACGAGATTGACCTGCCGCCCGAGGGCACCGATGCGGCGGGAGCGGCGCGCTACATGAACGCACCGAGCTATCCGGCGCGGCCGAATTACCCGTCGCAATCGCAGCCATCTTATTCACAGCGTCCCGAGCAGCAGCCCTTGCCGCGGCTTGGTCCTGCGCAGGGAAGTCCGGTCGGCGCCGTCGGCCCGGTCGCGGTGAAGCCGACCGCGACGCTGGCCTGTCCGATCGTCTCCGAGCTCGACCGCTGGTTCGCCGACACCGTGCAGCCCTCGGCGATGCGCTGGTTCGGCCAGCGCGTGGTCGAGATCAAGCAGATCTCCGCCTATTCCTGCCGCGGCATGAACGGCAATCCGCACGCCCACATCTCAGAGCACGCCTTCGGCAATGCGCTCGACATCGCCGCCTTCACGCTCGCCGATGGCCGCCGCATCTCGGTGAAGGACGGCTGGCGCGGCCTGCCGGAGGAGCAGGGTTTTCTGCGCGACGTGCAGTCCGGCGCCTGCGCGCATTTCACCACCGTGCTCGCGCCGGGCTCCAACGTCTATCACTATGATCACATCCACGTCGATCTGATGCGCCGCGCCAGCCGCCGCCTGATCTGCCAGCCGGCCGCCGTCTCCGGCGACGAGGTCGCCGCCCGCGCGCAGCAGCGTAATCCTTACGCCAACTCCCGCGATCCCTACGTGACCGGCTCGCTCGGTCGCAAAGCCAAGCGCGAGAAGGTCAACGAGGAAGACGAATTCGAGGACGAGTAGGGGGACGCAGGCACGGCGGACGATGGTCGCGAAGCTCGCGCCGCACGATGCGCGCGATCAACCAAGAGCGCACGAGGTGACGCTCAGCGTCCTCAGATTGAAAATGCAGTTCATTTGCTGGGTGTCGGCTACTTCATAGTCTCTTTCGAGCCGACCATTTAAGCTTTCGGCAGAACCGTTCGGGAGGCAACGATGACACCCGATTGGCTTACTGTCCCAGCGACGATCGTCTGCATTTTTGTGCTGACCATTGCCGTCTTGATTGCCGTCGGCGCCTGGTAGTCAGGCAGTTCAAGACTGTTTCAGTGCGCCCGGTAGACAACTATGAACACGCCCGAATGCTATGCGGTGGCGGTCGCTTGCGCCTCGTGCCCGACCAATGTCGTTCTGATGGCTGTCGGGGCCTGGTAAGCCACACCTCGGATCAGAACACGTCGATTGTCGGGAAACGCGGCTCTCCGGTGATGCAGTCCCAAAGGTATATCGCCAGGCCGACGTCGCCGGTCCAAAGCGAATAGCGTCCGCGGCCGACGACGTGCTTGGCGCCGCGATACTGGACGATGGCCGTCATGGCGAACTGGCGCGCACGGTCCAGCCAGACTGGATCGTTTGTGCGGCGATAAAGTTTGAGGAATGCGTAGCCGTTCCCGCCGGTGCCGTGGCATAGATTCGACCCCTTGGTCAGCGGTCCGGCGGTCCAGGTGAATCGGCCGGCATCCAACAGAAGCTCATCAAGGTCAGGTGTCGCGAACGGCGCGTCGGCAAATGTCGTCACCATGCCTGGTGCGCCGTGGCAGTGCTGGCACAAGGTCGGCGGCGTCTCGCGCTTGCTTTTCGCGCCCCAATTGGTTCCGACCTCAGAGCGCCACGCATTCGCTGCGAGGCTTTTCGGCACAAAATCGGCCACCCGCGCCTGCTGCGCGGGCGTCAACCAGTCCCATCCGCGCATCAATGGAATGACGTTGCCGGCGAAGCCGTGTACGGGCCCAAGCCAGCGGTCGTTGGCGCCGTAAAGATCTTGGGTCCAGAGCGGACCTTGTGGCGTCTCCTCCAGATCGGCCAACAGCCGGGCCGCCTGCGTTTCGAAGAGCCCGCGCCATCGCGGCTCCCGTGTCATCTCGGCCATGTGGATCGCGGCCAGCATGGATCCGGGCATGCCCCACATCAGTTCACGGATCGGGAGCTCGATATTTGCTTCTGCGCGCACATGCACGAGATCGGCCAGGCTTGACGTGGGAGCAAGACGCATGGCGAGAAGTCCGGCTCCCATGTCGCCAAAAAGCAGCGAGCCATGCTTGGCATAGCCGGCCGGCGAATTGCTCTCGAACCTGGCGGAAGTCCGCTCCAGGAGCTTCGGCAGCACCGGGCGAAAGTCTTCAGCGACAAGGCTCGCGCCGACACGATGCAAATAGTCGAGCGCCCAGATCACACCTGCCGCGCCATAGTAGAAGCTGGGGTTGCCGTCTCCCACCCAATCATCGCCGGGGTGACCGGGCCAAAACGTCTCGGGATCGAAATCAGCGATGGCATCGGCAACGATGTCATCGATAGCGGTGCGAACAGCCAACTCGCTCCAGGCGTCGTGCACAAGCGCGCGATGGCGACCGAGGGTGATCATGATCTGAGTCTTGCGGCCCGCATCGACGGCGCCGGGACCAGCCCCATGCAGCGCTGCACCTCGCCAGGCACATTGTAATCGCGCATGACGGGGCGGCTGTCGCGCATGCCGCACGCCTCCCGCTGCACCACGAACATCCAGAGCGCGTGGCCCGCCTCCATCACCAGGGCGCGCCGCGCCTGCTGCGTCGATGCCGGCGCGTCCGAGGGCGGATGGGCGGCATCGAATTCGCGCAGCTTCGCGAGCGCTTGTTCCAGCGCCCGTCCCATCCGCCCGAACGCAGAGGCCTGCTCCTGGACGATCTCATAGTTGAGAACGTCGACCGGCGTGCGGTGAAGGCGAAGATCAGGAGGCATGGCTTATTTATAGCGTCACGTGGTGCGCATGCGCAACGCGGTGGTTCTGAACAGGTTTCGTCATTGCGAGCGCAGCGAAGCAATCCAGAATCTTTCCGCGGAGATAGTCTGGATTGCTTCGCTGCGCTCGCAATGACGTGGTTAGGTGTACGGCCTTGCCGTTCTCACTTCCCCCGGTACGCCGCCAGAAACATCCGCGTCGCGCTGTCGACCACCTCGGTCATGCGCTCTTCCGATGGGGCCGGCGCGGCCTGGAAGACGAAGGGCAGAAACAGCGAGGCCTTGCACAATTCCATGAACTGGGAGGCGGCGAGGTCGCAATCGTCGATCGCAAGGTCGCCAGATGCCACATGCGCCTTCAGATAGTCGGCGAGCCGGTTGATGGTCTTGTCCAGCACCCGTCCATAGTAGCGGCGGCCGACATCCGGCATGCGCTCGGCGATCGCCATCACGGTGCGGATCGCCGATCCGCCGCCGGGCCGGCACAGCAAATGGATATAGGCCTGGCCGAATTCCTTCAGCGTGGTCTCTGCATCGCGCGCGGGGTCGAAGTTGAAGACGACCTGGCCGTGCTGAAGCGCTTCCTCCTCGAGGATGGCTTCGAACAGCGCGCATTTGTCGGCGAAGTAGACGTAGAGCGTGCCCTTGGAGACGGCGGCCGCGCGCGCGATCTCGCCCATGCTGGCGCCGTCGAAGCCGAGGTCCATGAACACCCTGCGGGCGCCATCGAGAATCTGGCGGCGCTTGGAGCTGTCCTCCTCGGAGACGATAGCGACGGTGTCGCGAATGGCTGCAACCATTGATTCAGGGTTCCCTGAGGTTTTTGGCGCCGGAAACCCAAAGCAAGGATTCCCGCCACTAGGGTCCGGCCGGGGAATAATGTATATTGACCGAACGGTTCGGTCAATGCTATTTGTCGTTCTGCGAAGGCAATGGGGCCGCATCGCGGACCGCCCGATCGCGTGTTTTTGTGGGGAGGCCTTTATGGCCGTATCGAGAGACCAGGCCGCGCGCATCCTTCGCCAGGATTCGCTGGAGCAAGCGCCAGCTCAGGGCGAAGCCGCGAGCGACAATGCGGCACTGGCCGAGCAGTTGCGGACCGTGGCCGAAGAGAGCAAGCGCCGCACGGCCGAAACACCGGAGAAGCCGGCAATCGAGAAGCCCGCCCCGGCTATGCCGGCAACCGGAGCGCCCGCACCGAGCGCCGCCCCGTCGAAATCCGGCAAGCGCAAATTCGTCCTGATGGGCGTCGGCCTTCTGCTTGCGCTCGCGGCCGCGAGCTATGCCGGCTACTACACGCTGGTCGGCCGCTTCTACGTCTCGACCGATGACGCCTATGTGCGCGCCAACAACACCATGCTGGGTGCGCGCGTTGCCGGCCACATCTCCTCGATCCTGCCCGGCGACAACACGCTGGTGCATGCCGGCGACGTGGTCTTCCGCATCGATGACGGTGACTACAAGATCGCAGTCGACGCCGCCGCGACCAAGATCGCGACCCAGCAGGCCACCATCGATCGCATCGGCCGCCAGGTCGCAGCGCTCGACAGCCAGGTCGTGCAGGCGAAGGCGCAGCTCGTTTCCGCCGAAGCCGGCCTCAAGCGCGCCGACCTCGACTATGAGCGCCAGCAGGCGCTGAGCAGCAAGGGCTTTGCCTCGCGCGCGACGTTCGAAACCTCGGAAGCCGGACGCGACCAGGGCGCCGCCGCGGTCAAGGCCGCGCAGGCCGCTTACGACGTCGCAGTCAGCAATGTCGACGTTGCCAAGGCACAGCAGGCCGAAGCGCAGGCGCAGCTTGCGGAGTTGAAGACCTCGCTCGCGAAGGCCGAACGCGACCTCAGCTTCACCTCGGTGCGCGCGCCGGTCGACGGCACCTTCTCCAACCGCCTCGTCAACACCGGTGACTTCGTCGCGGTCGGCCAGCGGCTCGGCAACATCGTGCCGCTCGACGAGGTCTATATCGACGCCAATTTCAAGGAAACCCAGCTCAAGCGCATCCGTCCCGGCCAGCCGGTGACGATCAAGGTCGATGCCTACGGCATGCGCAAATTCAGCGGCGTGGTCGACAGCATCGCTGCGGGCGCGGGCTCGGTGTTCACGCTGCTGCCGCCGGACAACGCCACCGGCAATTTCACCAAGATCGTGCAGCGCGTGCCGGTCCGCATCCGCGTGCCGAAGTCGGTCGCGCGCCAGAACCTGCTCCGCGCCGGCATGTCGGTCTACGCGACCGTGGACACCAACAAGGGCGCGGTCGACGCCGACAGCGAGGTCGATCTCGACGACCCCACGATGATCCATCCGCAGTAAGCGAAGAGCGCTGCGAGGCCAGACGATGGCAACCGCCACCACCGCTTCTCCCGCCATGATGGCGAACCCCGCTTCGGAGCGCATCGCGCCGAAGCGGCTGTTCGCCTTCATCATCATGGTGTTCGGGATGTTCATGTCGATCCTGGACATCCAGATCGTCTCGGCCTCGCTGTCCGAGATCCAGGCGGGCCTGTCGGCGAGCCAGAGCGAAGTCTCCTGGGTGCAGACCGCCTATCTCATCGCCGAAGTGATCGCGATCCCGCTGTCGGGATTCTTGTCGCGCGCGCTCGGCACGCGGCTGCTGTTTGCGATCTCGGCGGCCGGATTCACGCTCTCGAGCTTGCTGTGCGGCTTCGCCTCCTCGATCGAGGAGATGATCCTCTGGCGCGCGCTTCAGGGGTTCTTGGGCGCCGGCATGATCCCGACGGTGTTCGCCTCCGCCTACACCGTGTTTCCGCGCACGAAATTCCACATCGTCGGACCCATCATCGGTCTCGTCGCGACGTTGGCGCCGACCGTCGGTCCGACCGTCGGCGGCTACATCACTGATCTGATGTCGTGGAACTGGCTGTTCTTCATCAACGTCGTGCCCGGCATCGCCATCACGCTGGGTGTGCTGACGCTGGTCGATTTCGACGAGCCGCATTTCGAGCTGCTCGACCGCTTCGACTGGTGGGGCCTGATCTTCATGGCCGGCTTCCTCGGCTCGCTGGAATATGTGCTCGAGGAAGGCCCGCAATATGAATGGCTCCAGGACACGTCTGTCGCGATCTTCGCCTGGGTCTGCGCCATCTCGGCGATCGCCTTCTTCTGGCGCGTGTTCACTGCGACGGAGCCGATCGTCAATTTGCGCACCTTTTCCAACCGCAATTTCGCGGTCGGCTGCGTGCTCCAGTTCTGCATCGGCATCGGGCTCTATGGCCTGACCTATATCTATCCGCGCTATCTCGCCGAAGTGCGCGGCTACAGCGCACTGATGATCGGCGAGACCATGTTCGTCTCCGGTGCCACCATGTTCCTGGTCGCGCCGCTCGTCGGCCGTCTGATGCTGCGCTTCGACATGCGCTACATGATCGCGTTCGGGCTCATCGTGTTCGCGATCGGCTCCTACCAGATGACCTGGATCACGCGCGACTTCGATTTCTACGAGCTGTTGCTGCCGCAGATCCTGCGCGGCATCGGCATGATGTTCGCGATGGTGCCGACCAACAACATCGCGCTGGGCACGCTGCCGCCGGACCGGGTCAAGAACGCCTCCGGCCTGTTCAACCTGATGCGCAACCTCGGCGGCGCCGTCGGCCTCGCCGTGATCAACACCGTGCTCAACAGCCGCACCGATCTGCACATCACGCGGCTTCAGGAGCGCGTGACCTGGGGCAACGCGACGGCGACCGAGACGCTCAACACCTTCATGCAGAAATTCCAGGGGCTGGGCGATGCCACGCTGATGGCGATGAAGCAGCTCACCCAGATCGTGCACCGCCAGGCCGTGGTGATGGGCTATGGCGATGCCTTCTTCATGCTGACGCTGTTCTATCTCAGCCTGAGCCTGCTGGTGACGCTCCTGAACAAGCCGGCGTCCCTCGCCGGCGGCGGCGACGCGCATTAAATTTGCAACACTCGCGCGACATCTTGCGCGAGCGGTGTTGCAAATCGCAACCGACACATCTATAAAGCGTGCCTCATTGCTCGAACCGGGGAGAGATTTGCATGATTTCGACGCATTCGCAGATCGCACGCCCGCGCTCGATGTCTAACTTTTTCAAGCTCGGTGTGTGCTCGGTCCTCTAGAGACCGTTTTCGCCAGCTTCGACCGGGCCCGATTCCCCGGCCGCCCCATCTCCCAAGCGACAACCTGATCTAGCGACGCCGTTTTCGGCCTTCGTGGCCGTGATGCGTCCATCAACGGAGCCGGACTGCGCCAGAGCGCAGCCGGACAACGCCATGACCGCACTGTCAAAAAAGCCCGCGGCGATACGCGTGGTGCTGCCCTTCGTGTTCCGCCACTGGCTGAAGCAGCCGGGGCGCGCGCTCGCGGTCGCCGGCGGCCTGTTGGGCGCGACGGTAGCCGACCTCCTCATGCCGGTGTTCTCCGGGCGGCTCGTCGACGCCCTGACCCACGGTCCCGACGATCCCGTCGCGCGCCATGCGGCGCTGGTCGCGTTCGGCGCGATCGTGGCGCTCGGCTTCACGTCGATGGTGCTGCGGCTGTCCGGGTTGCAGGTGATCGTGCCGTTCACGCTGAAGCTGATGTCTGACATCGCGCAGGACGCCTTCATGCGCGTGCAGCGCTTCTCGACCGACTGGCATGCCAACTCGTTCGCCGGCTCGACGGTGCGCAAGATCACGCGTGGCATGTGGGCGCTCGATCTCCTGAACGACACCATCCTGCTGGCGCTATTGCCTTCCCTCAGCGTGCTCGTCGGCTCGATGATCCTGCTCGGGGTGCACTGGACCTCGCTCGGTGCGGTGATTGCGCTCGGCGCTTTGGTCTACGTGACGATGACGGCGCTGTTCTCCACGCGCTACATCGCACCGGCCGCGCGCGTCTCCAATGCCTGGGACACCAAGGTCGGCGGCACGCTCGCCGATGCGCTGACCTGCAACGCGGTGGTGAAATCGTTCGGCGCGGAGGCGCGCGAGGATGCGCGGCTCGCCCGTGTCATCAAGCGCTGGCGCGTGCGGGTGCGGCGGACCTGGCTGCGCTACAACTACACGGCGCTGGCGCAGCTCTCGCTGCTGCTATGCCTGCGCGCGTCGGTGATCGGCGGCTCGGTGCTGCTGTGGATGGCGGGGCGCGCCTCACCCGGCGACGTCACTTATGTGCTGACGAGCTACTACATCATCCACGCCTATCTGCGTGACGTCGGGATGCACATCAACAACCTGCAGCGCTCGGTCAACGACATGGAGGAGCTGGTTGCGATCCATGACGAGCCGATCGGCATTGCCGATGCGCCGGATGCGACGCCGATCCTGATCGAGGGTGGCCGCATCGTGTTCGACGACGTGACCTTCCACTATGGCGGCCATCACGCGCCGCTGTATGACGGTCTGTCGATCGACATCCGCGCCGGTGAGCGGGTCGGTCTCGTCGGCCGCTCCGGCTCGGGCAAGACGACCTTCGTCAAGCTGGTGCAGCGGCTCTACGACGTCTCTGATGGCCGCGTGCTGATCGACGGGCAGGATATTGCGAAAGCGACGCAGCAATCGCTGCGCAGCCAGATCGCGATCGTGCAGCAGGAGCCGATCCTGTTCCACCGCTCGCTCGCCGAGAACATCGCCTACGGCCGGCCCGGCGCCAGCCTGGAGGCGATCGAGCAGGCGGCGCGGCTGGCGAATGCGCACGACTTCATCCTGCGCCTGCCCAAGGGTTACGGCACCCTGGTCGGCGAGCGCGGCGTGAAACTGTCGGGCGGCGAACGGCAGCGTGTCGCGCTGGCGCGCGCGTTCCTGGCGGATGCGCCGGTGCTGATCCTGGACGAGGCGACGTCGAGCCTCGATTCGGAATCGGAGGCGCTGATCCAGCAGGCGATGGAGCGGCTGATGAAGGGCCGCACCTCGATCGTGATCGCGCATCGCCTGTCGACGGTGCGCAGCATCGATCGCATCCTGGTGTTCGACCGCGGCGAGATCGTCGAGCAGGGCACCCACAAGGCGCTGACGGCGCGGCCAGGCGGACTCTATCGCGGCCTGTTCGAGCGTCAGGTGATCGAGTTCAGTCACGACGTCGCGGCGGAATGAGGAAAGGAGGCGTGGCCGACGGATGGAGAATCCGCAAAGGCCACGCCGCAAATGGAAACGACATGAAAGACCTGACACGCGGCTCCATCGTAAGCCACATCCTGACCATGGCACCCCCGATCGTGGTCGGCATGGTCACGATCATGATCTGCCAGCTCGTCGATCTCTATTTCGTCTCCGGTATGGGCGAGGCCGCCGTCGCGGGCGTGGCCGCGGCCGGCAACGCGGGATTCCTCGTCAATGCGCTGATGCAGGTGCTCGGCGTCGGGACCGGCGCGCTGATAGCCCATGCCGTGGGACGCAAGGATCGGACGGACGCCAATCTGATCTTCAACCAGGCCATCGTCCTGTCGGTGCTGTTTGGGCTCTCGACACTGGCCGCAGGCTCCGCGCTGTCGCGCTCCTACATGCATTCGATTGCCGCGGACGAAGCCACCATCGAGGCGGGCAGCATTTATCTCCTGTGGTTCGTGCCGGCTCTGGCGCTGCAATTTGCCATACAGGTGATGGCGTCCGCGCTGCGGGCGACCGGCATCGTGCGGCCCACCATGCTGGTCCAGGCGCTTGCGGTCGTCGTCAATATCGCGCTGGCACCGGTCTTGATCGCGGGCTGGGGCACCGGTCATCCGCTCGGCGTGGCTGGCGCGGGTCTCGCAAGCTCGATCGGCATTCTGACCGGCGTGCTGATGCTGTATGCGTATTTTCGTAAGGTGGAGCGCTATGTCGCCTTCGACCCCGCGCAGTGGCGTCCGCAGCTCCATCCTTGGAAGCGGATTCTCAATGTCGGCCTGCCGGCCGGCGGCGAGTTCGCGATGATGTTCGTCTTCATGGCGGTGGTCTACTACGTGCTGCGCGATTTCGGCGCGGCGGCGCAGGCGGGGTTCGGGATCGGCCAGCGGGTGCTGGCCCTCATCCAGATGCCGGCGCTTGCGGTTGCGCTCGCAGCCGGGCCGATCGCCGGACAGAATTTCGGCGCCGGAAATGGCCCGCGCGTGCGGGAGACCTTCGTCAAGGCGGCGCTGATCGTGACCGTCGTCATGATCGGCTTCATGATCCCGGCGCAATTGAGACCGGACCTCCTGCTCGCCGGATTCTCGAACGATCGGGAGACCATGAGGATCGCCTTCCTGTTCCTGCGGATCATCTCATTCAATATGGTGGCGCAAGGCCTGATCTTCACCTGCTCGAGCATGTTCCAGGGCCTCGGCAATACCAAGCCGGTGCTGTTGAGCTCGGTGACTCGCCTGCTCACCTACTCGCTGCCGGCGATCTGGTTGTCGACGCGGCCGAACTTCCAGATCGAGCAAGTCTGGTATCTCTCGATCGCGGCGACCACGCTGCAGGCCTTCTTGAGCGTGTGGCTGCTGCGCCGAGAGTTCAGGAAGCGCCTGCCGTCTGCGGACGCCGGTCTCGTGCGTGCCGAGGCGGAGGTCGCGGCCGTCGGCACGACCGCGGCTGAATAGGCTCCTCCGGCTTGTCCCGCAACCACGGCTCCGGCAGACTTGCTGACGCCGTGGGAAGGCGAGGGGACGGCATGAGCGAAACGTCGAACGGGCGGGTGGCCTCTTGGCTCGCGGCGATCTGGGCGGCGCGCTACCGGACGCCGGCCCGTTTCGTCGCGCTGATCGCGCTGCTGTTGCCGTGGACGACGACCGGCGTGATCTTCGCGCTCCCGGCCTGGCTGATCGCCTTCGCGTTCATCGACCTCCGGGAATTTCCGCGCTCGCTGCTCCGCCCGATCTGCCTGCTGCCGATCGCGCTGTTCGTCCTCGCCCTTGCCGGCACGCTATGGTCGGATGCGTCCTGGCCGGAGCGTCTGCACGCGGTCGCCCCATCGGCGAAGCTTTTGGTGCTGCCGCTGCTGATCTACCAGTTCGAGCGCTGGCCCCATGGCAACTGGGTCTTCGCGGCGTTCCTCGTCTCCTGCATGCTGTTGCTGCTGACGTCCTTTGCCGTCGCGATCGAGCCCAGCCTGTCGCTCAAGCTCTATCTGTCGCGCGGGCCCTACAAGGTCGAGAGCGGGATCGCGGTACGCAACTATATCGACCAGAGTCAGGAATTCGCGCTCTGCGCCCTCGCGCTGGCATATCCGGTCGCGGCGCAACTTCGCGCCGGTCGAACGCGTGTCGCGGCGTTGCTGGCGCTGCTCGCGATCGGATTCCTCGCCAACATGATGTTCGTGGTGGTCTCGCGCACGGCGCTGGTCACCCTGCCGGTGCTGATTGCGGTGGTTGCGCTGCTGCATCTGCGATTGAAGACGGCGCTCGCTCTGGGAGCAGCGGCGGCGTTGGCCGCGCTGCTGCTCTGGAGCGCCTCGCCACATCTGCGCGCCACGGTCGACAAGTTCAGCGGCGACTATGAGCGCACCGCTGTCGAGAACGAGGTCAGCGGTATGGGCTCACGCCTGGAGTTCTGGCGGAAGTCGCTGCGCTTCGTCGCCGACGCGCCGCTGTTCGGGCACGGCACCGGCGCAACCCACGGGTTGTTCGAGCACGCCGCGATCGGCGAGAGCGGCGTGCGCGCGCAGATCGTCAGCGATCCCCACAACCAGACCCTCAACGTCGCGGTGCAATGGGGCACACTCGGCGTCATCGTGCTCTACGCGATGTGGCTCGCGCACCTCGCTCTGTTCCGCGGCGCGGGGCTTGCGAGCTGGGTCGGGTTACTGGTCGTCCTGCAAAATATCCTGTCCTCGCTGTTCAACTCGCATCTGTTCGATTTCAGCGAGGGCTGGCTCTATGTGCTGGGCGTCGGCGTCGCCGGCGGCATGGCGCTGTGCAAGGCCCAGCGCTAGTGCGCGCCTACACTGTTCCAGACCAGGCCGACACCCGACAGGAACAACAGGCCGAGCACGACGTCGCCAAAATGCTTGTCGCTGAGCGCGTGATAGACGCGCGCGCCGCACCAGGCGCCGACCAGCGTGCCCGGAAATGCAATCAGCGCGAGCCAGATCACCTGCGTCGCGACCAGGCCTGACGCCGTCTGCAGCACCAGCGCGGCCGCCAGCACCGTGAAATTGAAAAGCTGGAAGATGCCGCGCCGCTCATGCTTGTTCCAGCCGCGGATGTTGGCCCACAGAATCGGCAGCGGTCCCGACAACCCGGCAAGGCCGCCCAGGATTCCGCCGGCGAAGCCGATCGCGCCATCGGCGATCCTGCCGCCGAATTTGAAGGCGAGCGGCCGCTTGTTGAGGTACAGCGCGGTCGGAAAGATCAGCAACAGCACTCCGATGCTGAGCTTGAACACCTTTGGGTCGGCCTGGGCGACCATCATGGTCCCCAGCGGCACGCCGGCAAGTCCGCCGATCAGGAACGGCCAGACCAGCGAGAGGTCAAAGCTCTTCCACATCGAGGGCAGCGTCGAGGCTTGCGCGACCACCGAGCAGATCAGCACCAGCGGCACGGCGAGCGACGGCGGCAGCACGTAGAGCCAGATGCCGAGCGCCATCAGCGCCGTGCCGAAGCCGGCCAGCCCCGAGACGAAGCCGCCGGCCAATGCGCCAAAAAGCAACAGCGCGTAGTTGAGCGTATCCACACCAATGTCCTTGTTGTTATCGGCGGTGTACTAGACGATCTGCCGGGCGTCGACCGGTCTGTGCAGCGCACTGAGGAGAATCTGCAACGCCTGGCCGAGCTCAGCGCGATTGCGCGCCGCGCCAAGCGATAGTCGCGCCGCATGCGGCGGGTGATCGCCGACCACGAAGGCGTCACTGGCGATGACCGCAAGCCCGTTGCGCAGCAGTTGCGCTGATATCTCCGTCCGGCTCCGTCCCTCCGGCAGCCGCAGCCAGAGATGATGCGCGGCAGGTTTGGCCAGGAACTGAAAACCCCTGAGCGCGCGCTGCGCAAGCTGCTGACGGCCGATCGCCTCGTTACGGATCGCGGTGATGATGCGGTCCGCGACTCCGGTCTCGAGCCAATGGGTGATGAGTGCGACCATGAGCGGCGCGGGCATCTGCACGGTCGCCTGAAGATAGCTGCGCATCGTTTGCTGCGCGGCGGCGTCGGGCGTCACCAGATAGGCCACGCGCAGCGCCGGCGCGATGCATTTGGACAGCGTGGTCGCCAGATAAGTCCGCTCCGGAATGAGATTGGCGATCGGCGAGGCCGACCGGTCCAGCAGGCCATAGGCATCGTCCTCGATCAGCGTCGTGTCGGCATCGCGGATGATTTTTGCGATTGCGCTCCGCCGCTCGGCCGAGAGCGTCGCTGTCGTTGGATTGTGCAGCGTCGGAATGAGATACACGGCCTTTGGCTTGTGCTCTAGGCACGCCCTGGCCAGTGCCTCAGGAAGGATGCCGCCTTCATCCATTGCAACACCGACCAGTTTGATGCCGCATCGTGCGGCGACCGCCTTGATGCCGGGGAAGGTTAGGGCTTCCGTCAACACGACATCGCCGGGCGCTACGAGATAGGCCATGAGGTTGAACAGGATTGTCTGCGTGCCGGGAAAGATCACGAGCCGGTCGGTACGGACATGGGGCACGCGCGAGCGCATCCACTTGGCCGCGACATCGAGCTCGTGCGCGCTGCCGCCCGGTGGCTGGTAGTTGAGATAGGCGGTGAGGCCGGATTGCTCGCGGATCGCCTCGAGCCCGGCAAGGATGCGTTCGTCGAGCTGCGCCTCCAGTGGATGCGGCGGCACGTTCATCGACAGATCTATCGTGACCGGATGCGGCAGGTCGACCGTTCGTCGCGCGCTGGTCTCCGAGACGAACGAGCCCTGTCCGACCCGCGCTTCCAAAATTCCGCGCCGCCGCGCCTCGGTATAGGCGCGCGTCACCGTCGTGAGATCGATGCCCAGCGCTTTCGCCAGCGCGCGCTGCGTCGGCAATTGCTGGCCGCGCACCAGCCTTCCTGCGGCGATGTCGGCCTCCATGGCCTCGACGATGCGCTGATAGCGCGGGCCGCTGAGCTCGGCGATTGTAGGGACCCAATCCATGCAAGTCCGGCCGTTTTCTTTGAATGTATGGATGCAAGATATTATTGTATGGATCGTTGGAAAGGAAGAGGTGTGGTCATGGCGACCGGTTCAGTCTCTCTGGCGAAGGCAATGTGGCGGGGTTTTTGCGGCAGGTGCCCGCATTGCGGCGAGGGCCATGCGTTCAAGCGCTTCCTGAAAGTCGCCGACAGCTGCGACGTCTGCGGCGAGGAGCTCTTTCACCACCGCGCCGATGATTTCCCGGCCTATCTTGTGATCGTCCTGGTCGGCCATCTCGTGGTGCCGGCGATCCTCGCGATCGAGACGGCTTATGCACCGCCGGTCTGGCTGCAATTGGCAGTGTGGCTGCCGGTGACGCTGTTTGCTTCGCTCGCTTTGTTGCAGCCGACCAAGGGCGCCATCGTCGGCCTGCAATGGCAGGTCGGCATGCACGGCTTCGAGGAGGCCAAGCGGCGCCGCGAAGCCGGCCAACTCGCGCCGGCGCTGGTCAAGGCTAAACCCGCAGCGCGCGCTGCCTGAAGCGCGTCGCGACGTTTACATCGCGCGGTCGGCCGGTACACTCCATCGCACCAAACAAGAAACGATGGAAACGCCGATGACCGCACGCTCGCCCAAAACCTTCCTGCTCTGTCATGGCGCCTGGTCCGGCGGGTGGGCCTGGAAGAAGATGCATCCGCTGATCGCGCGGGCGGGTCATCGCCTGGTGGCGCCGACCTACACCGGTCTCGGCGAGCGATCGCATCTTGCAAATCCTTCGATCGACCTGGAGACGCATCTCCAGGACATCCTCAACGTCGTCAGGTTCGAGGACCTCAGCGAAGTCGTGCTGCTTGGCCACAGCTATGGCGGCATGGTCGCGACTGGCGTTGCCGATCGCGCACGCGATCGCATCGCGCAACTGATCTATCTCGACGCCTTCGTGCCGCGCGACGGCCAGTCGCTGTTCGATCTCAACGAGCAGGGGCGCGAGCCGATGCGAAAAGCCGCGGCCGCAGGCGACGGCTACCGCATCCCGCCCAACCCGCCGCCGCCCGATACGCCGCAAGCCGATCTCGACTGGCTCAACGCGCGCCGCGTCAGCATGCCAGTCAAATGCTTCGAGACGAAGCTGAAGCTTGAGCATGGCGAGCCGGCGATGCCGCGCAGCTACATCTACTGCACGCGCATTCCGCCGGGCGACGTGTTCGGGCAATTCGCCAGGCGCACGAAGAGCGAAGCCGGCTGGCGCTATTTCGAGCTCGACGCCAGCCACGCACCGAACGTCACTGCGCCGGAGGCGCTGATGGACGTGTTGGCGAAGATCGTCGAATAGCTCTCGCTGTCATTCCACATTGCGCAATTGCACAATGTGGAATGGCGGTGGCGAAAATGGTGAGGGGTCCGATGCGTCAGCATCGAACCCCTCGCGCTTTAGAACATCAGCCGGCCTGTAAGCCGGGTTCTGTAGGGCACCGCCTGCTTGCGCAGGCGATACGTGACGGCCATTCCTCTGGGGCAATGTTTGCACATTGCCTCGAGCAACCTACCCGGACGGCGGGCCTGACATCGCCCCGCGGCGTTATCGCTTGCGCGAACAGCCCGCTTAAGCCGTCCCTATTCGGTTTTGCTCCCGGTGGGGTTTGCCATGCCGGCTCCGTTGCCGGAACCGCGGTGCGCTCTTACCGCACCTTTTCACCCTTGCCCCACCAAGCCCGAAGGCGAAGCGAGGCGGTTCGTTCTCTGTGGCACTTTCCCTGAGGTCGCCCTCGCCGGACGTTATCCGGCACCGCATGTCAATGGAGCCCGGACTTTCCTCCCCGGCGGCCTTTCGGCACTTGCCGGGGCGGCCGTCCGGCCGACTGACGGTGTACGCAATGGGCATTTATGACGGTTTCGTCAAGGCGATATCGTTCCGCACGACATGGGAAAATAATTTATCCTGAAGATGTCGTTGGCCGTGAGCCCCGTTCGACCGGATGTCGGCAATCCAGCCGAGCAACAGGAGTAAGCGATGCAGTATCTGCTGCTGATCTACCGGAACGAAGCTCAACAGGGCAGGATGGACCCTGCGGACTACCAGAAGCTGTTGGCGGAGTACGGCGCGTATACCCAGTCCATCGTTCAGAGCGGCAATTTCAAGGCCGGCGACGGGCTGCAGCCCACCACGACCGCGACCACCGTTCGCGTTCGCGATGGCAAGATACTGACGACCGATGGTCCTTTCGCGGAGACCCGTGAGCAACTCGGCGGCTACTATCTCGTCGACGCCAAGGATCTCGACGCCGCGATCGCAATGGCCGCGCGGATTCCCGGAGCCAGGGACGGGTCGATCGAAGTCAGACCGGTCATGGTCTACAAGTGATCTCGTTCACCGGCATCGAAGGCGATATCGCTTCGCCCAGCGCGAAAAAAATTGGGAAGATGTCGTTTGATGTCGGCGCCGTTCGACTGGATGTCGGCGATCAAGCCGAGCAACAGGAGTGAGCAATGCAGTATCTGCTGCTGATCTATCGAAACGAAGCTGAACTGACCAAGATGACGCCCGAGGACCGACAGAAGGTATCGGCGGAGTATGGCGCCTATACCCAGTCCATCATCCAGAGCGGAAATTTCAAGGCGGGCGACGGGCTGCAGCCGACCACGACGGCGACAACCGTGCGCGTGCGCGACGGCAAGATCATGACGACCGACGGTCCGTTCGCGGAGACGCGCGAGCAGCTCGGCGGCTACTATCTGGTCGAGGCCAAGGATCTCGACGCCGCGATTGCGATGGCGGCGCGGATTCCCGGCGCCAGGGACGGGTCGATCGAAGTCAGGCCGGTCATGATCTACAAGTGATCTCGTCCACGGACATCGACAAGATCTTTCGCGACGAGGCGGGGCGGGCGCTGGCCACGCTGATTCGCCTCGTCGGTGATTTCGATCTCGCTGAAGATGCACTCCAGGACGCCTTTGCGGTTGCACTGGAGCGGTGGTCGACGCTAGAGCTTCCCGACAACCCGCGCGCCTGGCTCGTCAATGTCGGGCGCAACAAGGCGATCGACCGCATTCGTCGCCAGGTCGCGTTTCGCGGCAAGCAGCAGGCTCTCGTGCATGAGCTCGCGCCGAATGCGCAAGCGCCCGACGAGCCGGCGACGATGCTCGACGACGATATGCTGCGGCTGATCTTCACCTGCTGCCATCCGGCGTTCGCGCCGGAGGTGCAAGTCGCGCTGACGCTGCGCACGGTATGCGGGCTCACCACGGCGCAGGTCGCGCGCGCCTTTCTCGTCAGCGAGGAGGCGATGGGGCAGCGTCTCGTCCGCGCCAAGCAGAAGATCAGGCTCGCCGGCATTCCCTATGAGGTGCCGGAGCGCGACGCGCTGGAGCCACGGCTACGCGGCGTGCTTGCCGTCATCTATCTCGTCTTCACCGAAGGCTATGTCGCGACGTCAGGTGCAGATTTGATGCGGCCTGATCTTGCGATCGAGGCGATCCGGCTCGGCCGGCTGCTCGAGCGCCTGATGCCAGATCGTGCTGGTATCAAGGGCCTGCTGTCCCTGATGCTGCTGCACGATGCGCGCCGAGCCGGGCGCGAGACGTCGGCCGGCGACATCGTGCTGCTGGAAGAGCAGGACCGTGACCTGTGGGATCGTGCGCAGATCGAGGAAGGGTTGCGTCTGGTCGACGATGCGCTGCGCGTGCCCGGCCGACCGCAGCCCTATGCCGTGCAGGCGGCGATTGCTGCGCTCCATGCGCGGGCGCCGAGCTATGAGGAGACCGACTGGCCGCAGATCGCCGGACTCTACGAAGTGCTGCTGCGGATCAACCCGTCGCCGGTGATCGAGCTCAATCATGCCGCGGCCGTGTCCATGGTCGACGGCCCCGCACGCGCGCTCGATCTCGTCGACGCGATCGCAGCGCGCGGCGGGCTCGACGGCTATGAGCTGTTGCCCGCGGTGCGCGCGGATTTGCTGCGACGGCTCGACCGGAAAGACGAGGCGCGCGAGGCCTATGTTGCGGCGACCGCGGCGACGCAGCTCGAGCCGCTGCGGAGGCTGTACGCGCGAAGGATGAGGGAGCTCAGCAACTAGTATCGTCATTCCGGGGCGATGCGAAGCATCGAACTATGGTGCGCAATTGCGCACCTGAGAATCTCGAGATTCCGGGTTCGCACTTCGTGCGCCCCGGAATGACGGCTCCGTCGTCACTTCGACGCCACGGTCGTGCCTTCGGCCGGCAAACTCGCGAGCAGCGTCTGCAATGTCGACAACGTCGAATGATCGGCGACACCATCCAGCCGCGCCGGGCGGAAGTGGCGCTGGAAGGCGGTGACGACCTCCATCGTCGTCGCATCGTACTTGCCGGTGAGTGGGACGCCGTAGCCATATTTGGCGAGCGCCTGCTGAAGGCTCAGCACTTCGTCGCTGATGGTGCCGAGCATCAGGCTTTCGCCGCGCACGATCGGCGCCGGCGTCACCCAGTGGCCGACGCCGGAATTGGCCAGCGAGTGCCACGGGAATTTCTCGCCGGGATCCTTCTTGCGCGCGGGCGCGACGTCGGAGTGGCCGAGCACCCGGTGCGGCGCCACCTTGCGGCGGAGCATGATGCCGCGGCAGAGCGCGATCACGGCAGCGATCTGGCGCAGCGGGAACTCCGGATAGCCCCAATCATGGCCGCGATTGACGATCTCGATGCCGATCGAGCAGGAATTGACATCGTCCTCGCCCGCCCATGACGAGACGCCGGCGTGCCAGGCGCGCTTGCTCTCCGGCACGCATTGTACGATGCGGCCGTCCTCCAGCACGACATAATGAGCCGAGACCTCGGTGCCCGCCGTGCACAGCCGCGCCAGCGCGCCCTCGACATCGGGCATGCCGGTGTAGTGCAGCAGGATCATGTCCGGCAGGCGGCCCTTGTTGCGCTCGCCGTAGTTCGGCGAGGGAATGATGTCGGACACGATCGAGGAATCGGGGTCGAACGTCCGCATGCTCGCCGCGGCCTTGGGAACCGGGAGCACGCGTTGACGCTTCGAATCAGATCCTGGTGACGCGGACGAACCGGACGACATTATAAGGCTCAATCGGATGGGAGCGGCGGGCCCTTCAAGCCCTTCACTTTACTATTCCTTTACCCTTGCGGCCGCGCAATCGCCGGCTTCGGTTAACGGGCGCATTTTGTCGGATGTGTGTGGATGACGCATCACAACGGATTTTACCTTTTTGACTTGTAATCGAACCATCAACGCTTTCTTAACGCTAAGGGCCGTTACTGAGAGTGAAGAGCCGCCCCGCGTCCGGAGGTGGCCAACGCGTTTTTTGTTCGAAATCCCATGGCTGCCCGACAAATTCCATGCGGAAAACAGGGTCTGCAGCCTGGGTCCGCCGGGCTGGGCGAGCGCGCCGTACAGGGGTTGAGTCGTGGAACCGCCGCGAAGCGGAACAATTCGAGACGTGATGGACGCGTTAACCATCGTTCTCGCCAGCACCACTCGCGAGCCGGGCGCATGAGTTCGGCTGCCCACATTCCCGTTCTCGGCCGCGAGGCGATCGAGCTTCTCGCGCCGCGCGAGGGCGGCCTCTATGTCGATGCGACCTTCGGTGGCGGCGGCTACAGCCGCGCCATCCTGGATATGCCGGGAACCCGGGTCATCGGCATCGACCGCGATCGCACGGCGATCGCCGGTGGGTTTGATCTGGTCGACCGCTCTGGCGGGCGCCTGACGCTTGTCGAAGACCGCTTCTCGAATCTCGCCGAGGTCTGCGCCGCGCAAGGTTTCGACTTCGTCGACGGCGTCGTCATGGACGTCGGCGTCTCCTCGATGCAGCTCGACCAGGCTGGCCGCGGTTTTTCGTTCCGGCTCGACGGTCCCCTCGACATGCGGATGGGGCAGGCCGGGCCGACGGCTGCGGATGTGGTCGCAAAGGCGTCCGAGAGCGATCTTGCCGACATCATCTACCTCTTCGGCGAGGAGCGGCATTCGCGCAAAGTCGCACGCGCCATCGTCGCGGCGCGTGAGGAAGCGCCGATCACGACAACGCGCGCGCTCGCCGATCTCGTTGGCAGGGTCGTGCGCTCGAAGCCCGGTGATATCCATCCGGCGACGCGGACGTTCCAGGGCCTGCGCATCTTCGTCAATGAAGAGCTCGAAGAGCTTCAGACCGCTCTAGCGGCTGCCGAACGCGTGCTGAGGCCCGGCGGGCGGCTGGTCGTGGTGTCCTTCCATTCGCTGGAAGACCGCATCGTCAAGAATTTCCTCAGCGAACGCGCCAAGACCGGTGGGGGCTCGCGGCATCTGCCCGAGGTCGCACAGGTACCACCGAGCTTCCAGCTTCTGACGCGGCGTCCGGTCGTCGCCGGCGACGAGGAAGTCGCGCACAATCCGCGCGCGCGTTCCGCGAAGCTGCGCGCGGCCGAGCGGACCGGGGCTGCCGCGCATGCCGAGGGCGAGTCATCGTCCTGGCCGAGCCTTTCCGATGTCATGAGGGGTGGCTAGCGCATGCGCCTCATCCACCTCTTCGTCATCGGCGCGCTGATCTTCGCCGCGGCCTATGTCTACCGGATCAAGATGGAATCCACTGCCCGCACCGAGCGGGTGCTGCGGCTGCATGCCGACATCCGCGAGCAGCGCGATGCCATCGCCGCATTGCGCTCCGAATGGGCCAAGCTCGATGCGCCGCTGCGGCTGCAAGGACTTGCCGAGCGGCATCTGCAGCTCAAGCCGGTCAATGGAACGCAATATGACTCGCTGAAGAACCTGCCCGATCGTCCGCCGCGGCTTGTCAAGCCCGGTGAGCCCGATCCGATCGGCGCCATGATCAACACCATCGAAGCTGCGACCGATGCCGACACGGTCACGGGTTCGGTACCGCAGCCGGAGGACAAGCAATGAGCGCTGCCACTCCGGGCAAACCCGCAAAGCCTGCGGAGCGCGCAACCGAGCCTTGGCGTCAGCGGCTGATCCGCAGCCTGCTCTACGGGCGCAACGTCGATCGCGCGGCGAAGGCACGTGCGCGCGTCGGCCTTGCGATCCTGGCGTTTTCGGCCGTCTATGCGCTGATCGGCGGCCGGCTCGTGATGTTCGCCATCGGCGCCGACGTCCATAGCGCCCGCCGCGGCGGCGCTCAGGACGTGGTTGCGACCGCGCGGCCCGACATCGTCGACCGCAACGGCGAGATTCTCGCCACCGACGTCAAGGCGCCGAGCCTGTTCGGCGAGCCGCGCCGCATCATCGACAAGGACGAGGCGATCGAACTCCTGACCGCCACGGTGCCTGACCTCGACGAGGCCGAAGTGCGCGAGCGCCTGTCCTCGCGAAAGGGTTTCGTCTGGCTGAAGCGCGAGATCACGCCGAAGCAGCAGCAGGATATCCACAAGCTCGGCGTTCCCGGTATCGGCTTCCTGCGCGAGAACAAGCGCGTCTATCCGACCGGGAACGAGGTCGCCCACCTCATCGGTCTCGTCAACATCGACAACCAGGGCATCGCCGGCATGGAGAAGTGGCTCGACAGCAACGGGCTCGCCGATCTCCACCGCGCGGGTTTTGCCACCGATCGCCTGCAAAAGCCGATCGAGCTGTCGGTGGACCTGCGCGTCGAGCATGCGCTGCGCGACGAGCTGTTGAAGGCGAAGGAAAAGTTCCACGCCAAGGCGGCCTCGGGCATTATCTCCAATGTCAAAACCGGCGAAATCGTCGCGATGGTCTCTCTCCCGGATTTCGATCCCAACAATCCGAAAGAAGCCCACGACCCCGACCGCATCAATCGTCTGACCACCGGCGTCTACGAAATGGGATCGACGTTCAAGGCGTTCACGCTGGCAATGGCGCTTGATTCCGGCAAGATCAACCTGAACTCGTCGTGGGATGCGCGGGGAAATCTGCACTACGGCAAGTTCACCATCCATGACAGCCACATGCTTGGTCGTTTCATCAACACCAAGGAAGTGTTCACCTACTCGTCCAATATCGGCGCCGCGCGGATCGCGCTCGGCCAGGGCGTCGAGGCGCACAAGGCTTTCCTGGCTAAAATGGGCCAGTTGACGCGGCTGCGCACCGAGTTACCGGAGAGCGCGGCTCCACTGGTGCCGCGCCGTTGGGGCGAGCTGAATACGGTCACCATCGCGTTCGGTCAGGGCCTGTCCGTGGCGCCCCTGCAGGCGGTGATGGGCATCAACGCCCTGGTGAACGGCGGCTACCTGATTCCTCCGACGTTCCTCAAGCGCAGCGAAGAAGAAGCCGCGGCGATGGCCAAGCGCGTGATCAAGCCCGAGACCTCCGACAAGATGCGCTATCTGATGCGGCTCAACGCCGAGATCGGCACGGCCAAGAAGGCCGATGTTCCCGGCTACTATATCGGCGGCAAGACCGGCACGTCCGAGAAGGTCGTCAACGGCCGCTATGCCAAGAAGCGCGTGCTCAATTCCTTCACCGCGATTATGCCTTCCGACAATCCGAAATTTCAGATTCTGGTCATGCTGGACGAGCCGCAGGCGCTGCAGGAGACGTATGGCTTCATCACGTCGGGCTTTAATGCCGTGCCGACGGGGGGCAAGGTCATCGCCCGTATCGCGCCTCTCCTGGGCATCGAGCCCCGTTTTGACCTGCCGCCGTCCGACCGCCTTATTCTTGCAGCATCCAGGACAACCCAGTAAGCCGTACCCGGGCTGCCCTGAGTCGGGTTTCCCCCTTGGATCCGGCTTGGCATTTCGACTGGAAGGCCATGAAACTGCGCGACTTCCTAGGTCAGGATTTTCTGGGCAATGATGCCGCAATCGAGCCCGCTGTCGCGGCGCTCGAGGTGACGGGGCTTGCGCTCGACAGCCGCGTGGTCGAATCAGGTGATCTCTTCTTCGCGCTTGCGGGTAGCAAGACCGACGGCGCGCGCTTCATCGACGCTGCGGTTGCCGCGGGTGCCGTGGCCATTGTCGGCGACCATGCGCCGGCCGGCTGCAAGGTGCCGTTCATCGCGGTCTCCAATCCGCGCCGCGCGCTGGCGCTCGCCGCGGCAAAATTCTTTCCCGCCCAACCCGCAACCATCGCGGCGGTGACCGGCACCAGCGGCAAGACCTCGGTCGCAGCGTTCACGCGGCAGATCTGGGAGCGGCTTGGGCACGTCTCCGCGAGCATCGGGACCATCGGCCTCGTCTCGCCGAAGCGCACCGTCTACGGCTCGCTGACCACCCCCGATCCGCTCGCGCTGCACCGGCAGCTCGATGAGATCGCGCGCGACGGTGTCACGCATCTGGCGTTCGAAGCGTCCTCGCACGGGCTCGATCAATACCGCCTCGACGGCGTGCGCATCGCAGCCGGCGGCTTCACCAATCTCTCGCGCGATCACATGGACTACCATCCGACCGTCGCGCACTATCTTGCAGCCAAGCTGCGGTTGTTCCGCGATCTGGTTCTACCGGGCGGCGCGGCCGTGATCTGCGCCGATCATGATTGCTCGACTGAGGCGATCGAGGCCGCGAGGTCGCGCGGCTTGCGCGTGATGGCGGTCGGCCGCAACGGCGACGGGGCAGGCGAGGGCATCCGCCTCGTCGATGCCAAGGTCGACGGCTTTTCGCAGCAGCTCGCGATCGAGCATCGCGGCAGGGCGTATTCGATCAGGCTGCCGCTGGTCGGCGCGTTCCAGATCGAGAACGCGCTGGTTGCCGCCGGCCTTGCGATCGGCACCGGGAGCGATGCGGCGAATGTCTTTGCGAGCCTCGAACATCTCGAAGGCGCCAAGGGTCGGCTCGAGCTCGTCGGCGAACGCAACGGCGCGCCGATCTTCGTCGACTACGCACACAAGCCGGATGCACTGGTCAAGGCACTGCAGGCGCTGCGGCCCTATGCCAAGCGCAAGCTGATCGTCGTGTTCGGCGCCGGCGGCGATCGCGATGCCGGCAAGCGACCGATCATGGGCGCGATCGCGGCTGAGAATGCCGATGGCGTCATCATCACCGACGACAATCCGCGCAGCGAAAAGCCGGAAGCCATTCGCGCCGCGATCCTTAGCGCCGCAAAGGGCGCGAAGGAGATCGGTGATCGTGCAGCGGCGATCCGCGCGGCAATCGACGAGCTCGAGCCGGGCGATGCGCTGCTGATTGCCGGCAAGGGTCACGAGACCGGGCAGATCATCGGCAGCGATGTGCTGCCGTTCAGCGATCACGAGGCGGTCGCCGCCGCATTAGCGACGAGGGTTTCATGAGCGCGCCATTGTGGACGGTTGCCGAGGTGGCGCATGCGCTGGGGATCGCAGGATCGTTCCCCGACACGGCGATCGACTTCGTCACCCAGGACAGCCGCCTGGTGAAGCCGGGCTGCCTGTTCGTTGCGCTGAGCGGCACGCCGAGCGGCGGCTTCATCTCGGCCTTCGCCAGCGCGCGCGACGGCTGGGAGTTTGCGGACAAGGCGGAAGCTTCAGGCGCGGTCGCGATGATCGTGCCGCACGAGATCGCGGGCATCCGCATTCCGCAACTCGTCGTCAAGGACACGCTGATCGAAGGCCTCTGGGGCCTCGCGCGTGCCGCCCGTGCGCGCTTCAAGGGGCCCGTGATCGGGCTCACGGGAAGCGCCGGCAAGACCAGCACCAAGGAATATCTCGCGGCCTATCCGAACGCCTATGCGAGCCCGTCCAGCTTCAACAATTTCTGGGGCGTGCCGCTGACGCTGTGCAATGCGAGGCCTGACGCGAGCCTCTGGGTCGTCGAGATGGGCATGAACCAGACCGGCGAAATCGCGCGGCTGAGCGGGTTGACGCAGCCGACGGTGGCGCTGGTCGTCAACGTGCAGCCGGTGCATCTGGAAAAGCTCGGCTCGCTCGAAGCGATCCGGCGCGAGAAGGTCTCGATCGCGCTGGGCCTGCCGAACGATGGCGTGCTGGTGCTGCCGGCCGATATCGCCGCCCCCGAATGGAACGGCAAGGTCATCCGCTTCGGTGACGGCACCGAGTTGTGCGAGCTCAGGCACACGCCGCAGGGTGAAAGCTGGCAGGTGAGTGCGCTGGTCGGCGGCAAGGAGATCGACTTCAGCCTTACGCCCGGCGCACCGCATCGCGTCCACAACGCGCTGGCCGCGCTGGCCTCGATTCACGCGGCCCATCTCGATGCGGCTGCACTCGCTTCAAGGCTCGATGGCGTCGGCATCATGACCGGCCGCGGCGTCGAGCAGACCGTTGGCGGCGTCACCGTGATCGACGACAGCTTCAATGGCAACCCGGCCAGCATGGCCGCGGCCCTGGAAAGCCTCAAGGCGCGCCATATGACCGGCGGCCGCCGCATCGCCGTGATCGGCGACATGCTCGAGCTGGGAACTGACGCGCCGTCCTATCACGTGAATCTTGCAACACATCTCGACGGCATCGACGGCGTCTACTGCGTCGGCTCCTTGATGCATCATCTCTACCAGAAGCTGCCGGCGACCAAGGGCCTCGGCTGGCATGAGGACCCCGCCACGCTGGCCCCGCGAGATGTTGCGGATCTGCTGAAGGCAGGCGATGTCGTGGTTGTCAAGGGCAGCAAGAAGATGTTCTGGGTCAACAAGTTTGTGCCGGGGCTAGTGGCCGCCTTGCAGGCAAAGGCGTAAACTGGTTAAGCGCCGTGTCTGATCCCACCATCCCCGGCTGTCCGGTTTTTGAGGGTCGCCCGACCACATGATGAAGGCCGGCGAATGCGCCAAAAGCGCTTTCCGGCAAGGCCGCATGCGAAGAGGCGGTATAGGACTGTCTGAATGTTTTACTGGCTGATCGAGCTTTCCAACACATTTCCGAGTTTCGGTGCGTTTCGCACCCTGCTGAACGTTTTCCGCTACATCACGTTCCGCACCGGCGGCGCCGTCGTCACCGGCGCGCTGTTCGTGTTCCTGTTCGGGCCCTGGATCATCGATCATTTGCGCATCCGCCAGGGCAAGGGTCAGCCGATCCGGGAAGATGGCCCGCAATCGCATCTCAGCAAGAAGGGCACGCCCACCATGGGCGGGCTGATGATCCTGTCCGGCCTCACGGTCGGCACGGTGCTGTGGGCCAATCCGCTCAACCCCTATGTCTGGATCGTGCTCGCGGTGACGCTCGGCTTCGGCTTCGTCGGCTTCTATGACGATTACCTGAAAGTGACCAAGCAGACGACGAGCGGGTTCGGTGGCAAGCTTCGCCTGCTGATCGAGGCGATGATCGCGCTGGTCGCCTGCTACGCGCTGGTGCGGCTGAACCGCGATCCCTCCTCCACCGCGCTCGCGATCCCCTTCTTCAAGGACGTCGTGCTGCACTTCGGCTGGTTCTTCGTGATCTTCGGCGCCTTCGTCATCGTCGGCGCTGGCAATGCGGTGAACCTTACCGACGGCCTCGATGGCCTCGCCATCGTGCCCGTGATGATCGCGACCGCGAGCTTTGCCATGATCGCTTATCTCGCCGGTAACGCTGTGTTCGCCGATTACCTCCAGATCAAATATGTGGCGGGCACCGGCGAGCTCGCGGTGCTCTGCGGCGCGCTGTTGGGCGCCGGCCTCGGCTTCCTCTGGTTCAATGCGCCGCCGGCCTCGATCTTCATGGGCGATACCGGCTCGCTGGCGCTCGGCGGCATGCTCGGTGCGATCGCGGTTGCGGTGAAGCACGAGATCGTGCTCGCGGTGATCGGCGGGCTGTTCGTGCTGGAGGCGGTCTCCGTCATCGTGCAGGTCGTCTCGTTCAAGCTGACAGGGAAACGCATCTTCAAGATGGCGCCGATCCATCACCATTTCGAGCAGCTCGGCTGGACCGAACCGCAGATCGTGATCCGCTTCTGGATCATCTCGGTGATGCTGGCGCTCGCCGGCCTCTCCACGCTGAAGCTGCGGTGATCGATCGATGATTCCGGTCACGTCCTTTGCCGGCAAGACGGTCGCGGTCTTCGGCCTCGGCGGCTCGGGTCTCGCAAGCTGTCACGCCCTGAAAGCCGGCGGCGCCGAGGTGATTGCCGGCGACGACAGTGCCGACAATCTCGCCAAGGCGGCGCAGGAAGGTTTCATCACCGCCGATCTGCGCACCGTGTCATGGGCGAATTTTTCGGCGCTGGTGCTCGCACCCGGCGTGCCGCTCACCCACCCGGCGCCGCACTGGAGCGTCTTGAAGGCGCGCGAGGCCGGCGTCGAGGTGATCGGCGACATCGAGCTGTTCTGCCGCGAGCGGCGGCGCCACGCGCCGAACGCGCCGTTCGTCGCCATCACCGGCACCAACGGCAAGTCGACGACGACTGCGCTGATCGCGCATCTGACCAAGGTTGCCGGCTACGACAGCCAGATGGGCGGCAATATCGGCACCGCGATCCTGTCGCTGGAGCCGCCGCGCATGGGGCGCGTCCATGTCGTCGAGATGTCGTCCTACCAGATCGACCTCACGCCCTCGCTCGATCCCTCCGCCGGCATTCTGCTCAATGTCAGCGAGGACCATATCGACCGCCACGGCACCATCCAGCACTACGCCGCGGTGAAGGAGCGCCTGGTCGCCGGCGTGCAAGCAGGCGGCACCTCGATCGTCGGTGTCGACGATGGCTGGTGCCGCGACATCGCCGACCGGCTCGACCGCGCCGGAAAGAACGTGGTGCGCATCTCCGTCAGGAATCCGCTTGCGACCGGCATCTATGTCGAGCACGGCACGATTGCCCGCGCCTCCGGCGGCGCTCGCAGCGAAGTTGCAAAGCTCGGCGGTATCGGCTCGCTGCGCGGCCTGCACAATGCGCAGAATGCCGCCTGCGCCTCCGCCGCCGCGCTCGCGATGGGCATCAGTCTCGATGTCCTGCAGAACGGCCTGCGCAGCTTCCCCGGCCTTGCGCATCGCATGGAGCAGGTCGGTCGGCGCGGCAACGTGCTGTTCGTCAACGACTCCAAGGGCACCAACGCGGACGCCGCCGCGCATGCGCTGTCGTCCTTTGCCGACATCTTCTGGATCGCCGGCGGCAAGCCGAAGATGGGCGGCATCACCAGCCTGACGGGCTTCTTCCCGCGCATCCGAAAGGCCTATCTGATCGGCGAGGCCGCGCAGGAATTTTCGGGCACGCTGGGCAGCCAGGTGCCGCACGAGATCAGCCAGACGCTGGACGTCGCCGTCGACCACGCCGCGCGCGACGCGGAAGCATCAGGCATCAACGAGGCTGTCGTGCTGCTCTCGCCAGCCTGCGCCTCCTTCGATCAGTACCGCAATTTCGAGATCCGCGGCGCCAGGTTCCGCGAGCTGGTGCAGGCGCTGCCGGGCGTGAAGCCGGTGGTGTGATGCCCTTGTGTCCCGGACGCGCGTAGAGCGAGCCGGGACCCAGAAGACACAGTGGGCCCCGGCTCTGCAGCGCACCGCAAGAGCGCTGCGCTGCGTCCGGGGCACGAACTCTTCACAACTTGATTGATCCCATTAACTCCCCGTAAACCAACCTCGGCGACCAATGGGCTGATCTCTGTCCGAAGGCCGGCCGCCCATGCTCTCCCGTGAAGAACGCACCCCCTTTTCCGAATGGTGGTGGACCGTCGACAAGCCGCTGCTCGGTGTCATCCTGGCGCTGATGCTGACAGGGGTGATCCTGTCGCTGGCGGCGAGCCCGCCGGTTGCGACCCGCATCGGGCTTGATCCCTTCCACTTCTTCAGCCGGCACGTGATGTTTTTGGCTCCGTCCTTCATCGTCCTGATCGGCGTGTCGTTTCTGTCGCCGCGCGCGATCCGGCGCAGCGCGCTGATCATCTTCGCGATCAGCATCATCCTGATCGTGGTGACGCTCGCCATCGGTCCCGAGGTGAAGGGCTCGCGGCGCTGGATCACACTGCTCGGCGTCAACATCCAGGCCTCCGAGGCCGCAAAGCCGTCCTTCGTCGTCATCGCCGCCTGGCTATTCGCGGAATCGACCAAGCGGCCGGAGATGCCGGCGACCTCGATGGCGCTGGTGCTGCTGCTGATGCTGGTCTCGCTCCTGGTGATGGAGCCCGATTTCGGCCAGACCATGCTGATCCTGATGGTGTGGGGCGCGCTGTTCTTCATCGCGGGCATGCGCATGATCTGGGTGTTCGGGCTTGCGGGCGCCGCCTCCGCCGGCCTGTTCAGCGCCTATCTTTTTGTTCCCCATGTCGCCGGGCGCATCAAGCGCTTCATGAATCCGGCTTCGGGCGACACCTTCCAGGTCGATACCGCGATGGAGGCCTTCTACAACGGCGGCTGGTTTGGCCTCGGGCCGGGCGAGGGCATCGCCAAGCGTAGCCTGCCGGACAGCCACACCGATTTCGTGTTCGCGGTCGCCGCCGAAGAGTTCGGCATCATCCTGTGCCTTGCGATGCTGGGGCTGTTCGCCTTCATCGTCATCCGCACGCTGTCGCGCGCCTATGCCAATGAGGACATGTTCTCCCGCTTCGCCGCCTCCGGCCTTGCCATCCTGTTCGGCGTGCAGGCCGCGATCAACATGTCGGTCAATCTTCAGCTTATCCCGGCCAAGGGCATGACGCTGCCGTTCATCTCCTATGGCGGCTCCTCGATCGTGACGCTCGCCTATGGCGTCGGCATGATGCTGGCACTGACGCGGCTGCGACCGCGCACCGAGGTCGAGTCGATCGGCCACGCCGAAGCGATGCGCAGCTACGCGTGAGTTGCCCTCGTGTCCTGGACAAGCGAAGCGCAGATCCGGGACCCAGAATGTCGCGAGCATGGGCCCCGGTTCAGCAGCGCACCACGCCGCGAAGAAGCGGCGCGCTGCGCTGCGCCCGGGGCACGAACTCTGTGACGTGGTCTGTCTCGCAATGACGGGAAAGTCCCTGTAAAACCCACGGCCATGGACACCTCCCCCTTGATTCTTCTCGCCGCGGGCGGCACCGGCGGTCATCTGTTCCCGGCCGAGGCGCTCGGCGTCGAGCTGATCCGGCGCGGATTTCGCGTGCGCCTCGTCACGGACGCGCGGGCGCTCCGCTACAGCGGGTTGTTCAGCAAGGACATGATCGACGTCGTGGCGAGCGAGACCGCGCGCGGCCGCAATCCGTTGCAGCTCGCCCATGCCGGCTTCACGCTCGCCGCGGGCACGCTGTCAGCCTTCAACCTGATGCGCCGATCGAGGCCGATCGCGGTCGTCGGCTTCGGCGGTTATCCGACGCTGCCGCCGCTGATCGCGGCCAGGCTCGCCGGCGTGCCCGGCATCATCCACGATGCAAACGCGGTGCTCGGTCGCGCCAACCGGTTCCTAGCGCGCTATGTCCGCGCGATCGCGACGTCCTTGCCGGGCGTGCTCGACCGCGATCCTGCGCTGGCGCCGAAGACCACGACGGTCGGCACACCGATGCGTCCGGCGATCCTTGCGGCCGCCGCGGTGAAGTACACACCGCCTGAGCCGAACGGTCCGCTCCGCCTGCTCGTCGTCGGCGGCAGCCAGGGTGCGCGCATCATGGCCGACATCGTGCCCGGCGCGATCGAGCGGCTTGAGCCTGCGCTCTGGAGCCGGCTGATCCTCACCCAGCAGGTCCGCGAAGAGGACATGACGCGGGTGCGCGCGGTCTACGACAAGCTCAAGATCAATGCCGAGCTCGCGCCGTTCTTCACCGATCTGCCGGCGCGGCTTGCTTCCAATCACCTCATCGTGTCGCGCTCGGGCGCCGGCACGGTCGCCGAGCTCGCCGCGATCGGGCGGCCCTCGATCCTGGTGCCACTGCCCGGCTCGATCGACCAGGACCAGTTCGCCAATGCCGGCGTGCTGGCCCAGGTCAACGGCGGCTTGCGCATTCCGCAGACCGAGTTCACCTCGGATCGGCTGGCTGCCGAGATCTCCGCTTTCGCCGCCGAGCCTGCCCGCCTTGCCGCCATGGCCGAGGCCGCCCGCGGCGCTGGCCGGCTCGATGCCGCCGAGCGGCTGGCCGATCTGGTGGTCAAAGTCGCCGGACTTTGACGCGAAAAAGCCCTTGTCTTCGCCTTCTAAAGCGGGGCATCCAGTACGAGGCGCGGCTGATTTGGGCCGTGAGATCAGCCAGATGCCGCCTTCGCAGGCGGCAAGGTCAGGGAACAGATCATGAGACTGCCGCGCGGGATCGGACCCATCCACTTCGTCGGGATCGGCGGCATCGGCATGAGCGGCATTGCCGAGGTGCTGGTCAATCTCGGCTACACCGTGCAGGGCTCGGACGCCTCCGACAATTACAATCTCGAGCGGCTGCGCAAGAAGGGCGCAAAGGTCTCGGTCGGCCACAAGGCCGAGAATGTCGATGGCGCCGACGTCGTCGTGGTGTCCTCTGCGATCAAGCGCGACAATCCGGAATTGATGGCGGCGCGCGCGCAACGCATTCCCGTGGTGCGCCGCGCCGAGATGCTGGCCGAGCTGATGCGGCTGAAGAGCTGCGTCGCGATCGCCGGCACCCATGGCAAGACCACGACCACGACGATGGTCGCCACGCTGCTCGATGCCGGCGGCCTCGATCCGACCGTGATCAACGGCGGCATCATCAACGCCTATGGCTCGAATGCACGGCTCGGTGCCGGCGACTGGATGGTGGTGGAAGCGGACGAGAGCGACGGCACGTTCCTGAAGCTGCCGACGGATGTCGCGATCGTCACCAATGTCGACCCCGAGCATCTCGATCACTTCAAGACGTTCGATGCCGTGCAGGATGCGTTCCGCCATTTCATCGAGAACCTGCCGTTCTACGGCTTTGCCGTGATGTGCATCGATCATCCGACCGTGCAGAGCCTGGTCGGCAAGATCGAGGATCGCCGCATCATCACCTATGGCGAGAATCCGCAGGCCGATGCGCGGCTCGTCGATCTCACGCCGATGGGTGGCGGATCGAAATTCAAGGTCGCGATTCGCGATCGCAAGAGCGGTGCCGTGCATGAGATTGCGGATCTCACGCTGCCGATGCCGGGACGTCACAACGCCTCGAACGCCACGGCCGCAATCGCGGTGGCGCATGAGCTCGGCGTCTCCGACGAGGCGATCCGCAAGGCGATGGCCACTTTCGGCGGGGTCAAGCGCCGCTTCACCAGGACCGGCGAGTGGAACGGCATCACCGTGATCGACGATTACGGTCACCATCCCGTCGAGATTGCTGCCGTGCTGAAGGCGGCACGCGAATCCACCAATGGCAAGATCCTCGCCGTGGTGCAGCCGCATCGCTTCACCCGCCTGCAATCGCTGTTCGAGGAATTTTGCACCTGCTTCAACGATGCGGACGCGGTTGTTGTCGCCGAGGTCTATCCCGCCGGTGAGGCGCCGATCGAAGGCATCGACCGCGATCATTTCGTCGCCGGCCTGCGCGCCCACGGCCATCGCCAGGTGATCCCGCTACCGGCATCCTCGGATCTCGCCGGCATCGTCAAGGGCATGGCGAAGCCAGGCGATCTGGTCGTGTGCCTGGGCGCCGGCAACATCACGCAATGGGCGTATGCGCTGCCCGGTGAATTGAAGGCGCTGGGGTGACGGCGATGACGATGGTCGGATCAGTTGCCCCACGGCACCCTGCGCTCCCTCTCCCCTTGTGGGAGAGGGTGGGGGAGAGGGGTAGCCACAAACTCCGACGTCGCTTGGGGCTACCCCCCTCCCTGGCCCTCCCCCACAAGGGGGGAGGGAACGGGGACAGTGTGCCTCCCTTGCATGAGGCGCGTGCTCTCGCATGAGCTTCCCCGACATCACCCCCGACCTCAAAGCCGCGATGCCTGACCTGCGCGGGCGTTTGCTGGCGAATCAGTCGCTGGCCGAGCTCACCTGGTTTCGCGTCGGCGGGCCGGCGCAGGTGTTGTTCACGCCGGCGGATGAGGATGATCTCGCTTACTTCCTCGCGCATCTCTCAACCGACATTGCGGTCTACGTCGTCGGCGTCGGCTCCAATCTCATCGTGCGCGATGGCGGCATGTCGGGCGTCGTGATCCGTCTTGCGCCGCGTGCGTTTGGCGATGCGAGTGCGAGCGGCGATATCGTCTCCGCGGGCGCTGCCGCGCTCGACAAGCGCGTGGCGGAAGTGGCGGCCAACGCTGATATCGGCGGGCTCGAATTCTTCTTCGGTATTCCCGGCACGATCGGCGGCGCGCTGCGCATGAATGCCGGCGCCAATGGCGGCGAGACCAAGGACATGCTGATCGAGGCGACCGGCATCGGTCGCGACGGCACGAAGCACACCTTCTCCAACGCCGACATGAAGTTCGTGTACCGCAACAGCGGCGTTGACCCCTCGATCATCTTCACCTCCGCGCGCTTTCGCGGCGTCATCACGGACGCGGAGGCGATCCGCGCCCGCATGGCGGAGGTGCAGACCCATCGCGAGACCGCGCAGCCGATTCGCGAGAAGACCGGCGGCTCAACCTTCAAGAATCCGCCCGGCCACTCCGCCTGGAAGCTGATCGACGCCGCCGGCTGCCGCGGCTTGCGCATCGGCGGCGCGCAGGTGTCGGAGATGCACTGCAACTTCCTGATCAATACCGGCGATGCGACCGGTCATGACATCGAGACGCTTGGCGAAACCGTGCGCGAGCGCGTGAAGGAAAATTCGGGAATTGAGCTACACTGGGAAATCAAAAGGATCGGGGTTCCATGATCACCGTCATTCCGGGGCGCGACGAAGTCGCGAGCCCGGAATCCATACTCCCGATCGTGGTTATGGATTCCGGGCCTGCGCCTACCGGCGCATCCCGGAATGACGAAGGTGGAAAGGCAGCTGGCTAATCATGCGCATCACCATTCTCTTCGGCGGCTCCAACAGGGAACGTCTGGTCTCGGTTGCAAGCGCGCAGGCCCTGCACCAGGCGTTGCCTGAAGCCGATCTCTGGTTCTGGGATGTCCAGGACAAGGTGCACGTCGTCCAGTCAAAGCAGCTCGCCGAACACGCCCGTCCCTTTGAGGACGAGTTCAATCCGGGCACGCGCGGAATTCCGCTGGAACAAGCGCTGGACCAGGCGAAAGCGGAGAACCGTGTGCTGGTGCTTGCGCTACATGGCGGCTGCGCCGAGAACGGCGAACTGCAGGTGATGTGCGAATCGCGCGGCGTGCCCTTCACTGGATCGGGCTCGGCATCCTCGCATCTCGCCTTCGACAAGATCGCCGCCAAGCAGTTTGCCGCGCTCGGCGGCGTGACGCCACCGACAGGTATTGCGCTGGAAGACATCGACGACGCCTTTGCCGAATACGGCAGGCTGATCGCAAAGCCGGCGCGCGATGGTTCGAGCTACGGCCTGATCTTCGTCAACGCCAAGCAGGATCTGGTTGCTGTTCGCAACGCTGCGAAGCACGAAGAGTACGTCATCGAGCCCTACATCGCCGGCATCGAGGCGACCTGCGGCGTGCTGGAGCGGCCGGACGGCTCGATGATCTCGCTGCCGCCGATCGAGATCATCCCGGGCGAGGGCAATTTCGACTACGCCGCAAAATATCTGCTCTCATCGACCCAGGAGATCTGCCCCGGCCGCTTCTCGCCGGAGGTCACGGCCGCGCTGATGGACCAGGCGATGCGGGCGCATCGGGCGATGTCCTGCACCGGCTATTCCCGGTCGGACTTCATCGTGTCGGACAAGGGCCTGGTCTATCTCGAGACCAACACGCTGCCCGGCCTCACCAAGTCCTCGCTCTATCCCAAGGCGCTGAAGGCGCAGGGGATCGAGTTCGTCGACTTCCTGCGCGACCTGATCGAGCTCGCCGAACAGCGCGTGCGGAAATAATTAGGGTTGGTTAACGGCCGGCCGGGCGAAACAGCCCGTTTTGGAACCCAAAATCGGTAAAATGCCGGAGATGGCGGCATAAATGCCTCACAAGACGAGGCAAAAAGCTCCGGCCGTTAACGAAGTTTACCTTTTGTTTACCAGGAAGTCCGAAGGTTAACGCTGGCGGCGCATATGGCGATTTGGCTGCCGGCGCGTGGGCTGTCACGGGTGTTCCCGTCTCCGGCCAACGCTTTGAAGGGGAGAGGCTTCTTCTGCTGAAGACCACCCGGCCGGCCGGTCCGAGACGTCATGGGCGCCAGGACCCGCGAGATTTCCGCGGGCTAACTGTTGACGAGCTCGTGCAATGGATGGTGCAGGCAGCCTCACCCGGTCAGTACTTCGATCTCTGAGGCCCCAAGCTGACCTGAAGGCGGCCGCTGTTGGAGCGGTCGTGCTTCTGCGCGAGTGGATCGAGCAGAAGCGCCAGGACAAGCGCGAAGAGAAGCTCCAGGAAAAGCGCGCCCGCGCCAAGGCTCTTCCGGAGCGCGAGCCGACGCCGCGCATCGTCGCGCTGGTCGAGCGCTTCCTGCCGCGCCGGGTCGGGATCAGCCTGACAGTCATCCTGCTCGCCGGCGCCACCGGCCTCGGCATCGTCAAGGGCGGCCATCTCCAGGATTTCATCACCGCGGTCAGCGATGCCCGCAATGCGCTGGCCAATTCCGCCGGCTTCCGAATCACCTCCGTCGTCATCAACGGCCGCAAGCAGCTCAGCCAGGACGAGATCCTCGCCATCGGCGGCGTCAGCGGCCGCTCCTCGCTGCTGTTCCTCGATGCCGACGGCCTGCGCGACAAGCTCAAGGCCAATCCCTGGATCGCGGATGCGACCGTGCTGAAGCTCTATCCGGGCCAGCTCCAGATCGACATCACCGAGCGCAAGGCGTTCGCGCTGTGGCAGGAAGCCGGCCGGCTCTCCGTGATTGCCGACGACGGCGCCGTGCTCGAGCCCTATGTTTCGCGCCGCTTCCTGACGCTGCCGCTCGTGGTCGGCAAGGGCGCCGCCACCCAGGCGCGCGATTTCCTCGCGCTCCTCGCGCGTTATCCGCAGGTGCAGTCGGCGACCAAGGCGGCGATCTTCATCGGCGAACGCCGCTGGAATCTGCGGTTGAAGGACGGCCTCGACGTGCGGCTCCCCGAGCAGGACGTCGGCAATGCGCTTGCCGCCCTGTCCAAGCTCGACAAGGAGGAGAAGCTGTTCTCCAGGGACATCGTCGCCGTCGACATGCGTCTGCCCGATCGTCTCGTAGTGCAGCTCTCCGACGACGCCGCAAAGGCGCGCGAAGAGCTGTTCAAGGCAAAGCAGCCGAAGAAGAAGGCCGGTGATTCCGCATGACCGGTCTCGATCGCACCCAGACGCCGAAGACCCGCCCGATGCCGCATAAGCGCGCCGGGCTCGTCGCCTGTCTCGACATCGGCACCAGCAAGATCGCCTGCATGATCGCGCGGCTGAAGCCGTCCGCGCCGAGCGAGGCGCTGCGCGGCCGCACCCATGCGGTTGAATTGACCGGCTACAGCCAGATCCAGGCGCGCGGCATGAAGGCCGGTGCGGTGATCGATCTCGGCGAATGCGAGCAGGCGGTGCGCCAGGCCGTCGGGCTTGCGGAAAAGATGGCCAAGGTGCGGGTCGAATCCGTGCTGCTGTCGGTCTCCGGCGGCAGGCTCGCCGGGCATATGGTCGAGGCTGCCGCCGACATCCGCGGCGGCGCGGTCACGCCGGCCGACGTCAGTCGCGTCACCTCCACCGGCATGCGTCATGCCACCGGCGAGGGCCGCACCGTGCTGCACGCGCTGCCCGTCGGCTACACGCTCGATGGCGTCAAGGGCATCCGTGATGCCCGCGGCATGGTCGCGCGCCAGTTCGGCGTCGACATGAACGTGGTGACCTGCGACGCCACCGTGGCGCGGAACCTGATGCTGGCTGTGGAACGCTGCCACATCAACGTCGAAGCCATGGCGGCGAGCCCCTATGTCGCCGGCCTCTCCGTGCTGACCGACGACGAGGCCGATCTCGGCGCCGCCGTCGTCGAGATGGGTGCGGGCACCACGACCATCGCCGTCTATTCCGGCGGCCGCTTCGTGCATGCGGCAGGCTTTGCAGTCGGCGGCCATCACATCACGATGGACCTGGCGCGCGGACTGTCGGCGACCATCGCCGACGCCGAGCGAATCAAGACGCTCTATGGCACTGTCATCACCGGTGGATCGGACTCGCGCGAGCTGATGTCGGTGCCGACCGCAGGCGACGAGCAGGATCTGCCGCAGATCGTCTCCCGCGCCACCATCGCCAACATCGTCAAGCACCGGGCCGAGGAAATCTTCGAGATGGTCCGTGACAAGCTGAAGGAATCGCCCTTCGCGGCCGAGCCGAATGGTCGCATCGTTCTCAGCGGCGGTGCCTCGCAACTCACCGGGCTCGTCGAGCTCGGCACGCAAATTCTCGGCCGTCCCGTGCGGATCGGCCGACCGCTCGGCTTCGGCCGGCTGCCCAATGAGGCGAAGAACGCCGCCTTCGCGGTGCCCGCCGGGCTCCTGGTCTACCCGCAATATGTTCACCTTGAACATGTCGAACCGCGGCATACGCGGCAGATTAAGACAGGGACCGGCGGTTATTTCGGAAAGGTCGGACGATGGCTTCGCGAGGGCTTCTGATGACAGGTTTCCACATTCCCGGATTTTCACCAACTCCCGCGGCCGCCGGCCGGGGCGAACCCACGCGCACGTGATCGAGAGGCAACCATGACCATCAGCATCAACGTTCCTGATATTCACGAACTGAAGCCGCGGATCACCGTGTTTGGCGTCGGCGGCGCCGGCGGCAACGCCGTCAACAACATGATCACGGCGGGCCTTCAGGGCGTCGACTTCGTGGTCGCCAACACCGACGCGCAGGCGCTGACGATGTCGAAGGCGCAGCGCATCGTGCAGATGGGTACGCAGGTCACGCAAGGCCTCGGTGCCGGCTCGCAGCCGAACGTCGGTGCGGCTGCCGCGGAAGAGGTGATCGACGAACTCCGCGACCATCTCTCGGGCGCCAACATGGTGTTCGTCACCGCCGGCATGGGCGGCGGCACCGGCACGGGAGCCGCTCCTGTCATCGCCAAGACCGCGCGCGACATGGGCATCCTCACCGTCGGCGTGGTGACCAAGCCTTTCCACTTTGAAGGCGGCCGCCGCATGCGCACCGCTGAAGCGGGCATCAACGAGCTGCACAAGGTCGTTGATACGCTCCTGATCATTCCGAACCAGAACCTGTTCCGGGTCGCCAACGAGAAAACCACCTTCGCCGACGCCTTCGCGATGGCTGATCAGGTGCTCTATTCGGGCGTTGCCTGCATTACCGACCTGATGGTGAAGGAAGGCCTGATCAACCTCGACTTCGCCGACGTCCGCGCCGTGATGCGTGAGATGGGCAAGGCGATGATGGGCACGGGCGAAGCCTCCGGCGACAAGCGCGCGCTGACCGCCGCTGAAGCTGCGATCGCCAACCCGCTGATCGACGATTCCTCGATGAAGGGTGCCAAGGGCCTCCTGATCTCGATCACCGGCGGCAAGGACCTCACCCTGTTCGAGGTCGACGAAGCCGCGACCCGCATCCGCGAGGAGGTCGACCAGGACGCCAACATCATCGTCGGCGCCACCTTCGACGAAGCCCTCGACGGCCTGATCCGCGTCTCGGTCGTTGCCACCGGCATCGAGCAGGCGGCGATCGCCCGCAACAGTCAGGCCTCGAGCGCACCGGCCGTCGCCGTTGCCGCCCCGCATGCTCCGGCCGCCGTGGCTGAAACCCGGCTCGCCGATCTCACCGCGCGGCTGCGGGCGGACAATCAGCGGCTCGCCGAGCGTGCCCAGAAGCTGGAAGCGCAGATCCCGCAGGCGGCGGCCGCTCCGGTTGCTGCCGCCCCCATGGCGCCGCGTCCCAATGTCGAGCGCGCTGCGCTGGCTGCGATTGCCGCCGCTGTGGCGCCGGAAGTGCCGCATGCGCCGGCGCCCCAGACCTATGGCGACGTCACCGTGCGCCCGATCGCGCAAAAGCCCTCGCTGTTCCCCGAGCCGGAAGCAGCACCCGTCGCGATGCATGAGCCGATGACGCCGGAAACCTTCATCCCGCCGCAGGCCGAGCGACCGCCGCTGCGAGCGCCGCGGATGCCGCGCCTCGAGGACCTGCCGATGCCGGCGCAGGCGGAGATTCGCCAGGGCCGCGAGACCGAGGACGAGCCGACTCAGAAGACTCGCCTGTCGCTGTTGCAGCGCCTTGCCAATGTCGGCCTCGGCCGTCGCGACGAGGAGAGCGAGCCGCCGGTCGTCGCCCGCACCGCAGCTCCCGCTATGCCGCCGCTGCCTGACCGCAAGCCACAGCGCAGCGTGGCTCAGCAGATCGCAGCTACCGAGCCGGTATCAGAGTATGCCCGCCGACCCCCGCCGCAAGGCTTGGACGTCCACGGCCGCCCCGCGCCTGTTGCGCCGGCGCCACAGGGAGACGACCATCTTGATATCCCGGCCTTCCTCCGCCGTCAGGCGACGTGAGGATTGTTACAATCAAGACGACGAAAAAGGTCCCGGCGAAATGTTCGCCGGGACCTTTGCTTTTGGCCTGCGGGATCTCGGCTGGCAGAGGCAACCGACTGATTTTAAATGATTAATTATGCATTTCGTGATGCAATAAAGTTGCCGAGACCGGCTCCAAACGTGGCGCAAATTGGTTCACGCCCCGCCTGAATGCGGCAGAGTTGGGGTAACAATTGGTAAAAAAGCGTGAGTTGGCTTGTTTGGGGCAGTGACTATGGTTTGCGCGTGACTTGGGGATACGGAGATTCGAGCTGGTGCCTCAGACGGCCAGTTCGGTCCGGTATAAGTCGCAGTGGGTCGTAGGGTGGGCAGTTCCTGATGAAATTTAGCCGGCAAACAACGCTCCGCGCGCAGGCCACAGTGGTTGGCGTCGGCGTTCATTCCGGTCTCCCCGTAACGCTGACCTTGGGGCCTGCACCTGTTGATGCAGGCCTGGTTTTTGTCCGCACCGGCCTCGAAGGTTGCGACCGCGAAGTGCAGGCCACTGCCGAGCAGGTCATCGCGACCGATTTTGCGACCGTGCTTGGCGACAGCGACGGTGCGCTGGTGTCGACGGCCGAGCACGTGCTTGCTGCTTTGCGTGGCATGGGCGTGGACAACGCGACCATCGAGATCGACGGTCCGGAAGTACCGATCATGGACGGCAGCGCAGCGGCGTTCGTCGCGGCAATCGACCAGGCCGGTATCGTGAGCCAGCCGGCGCAGCGCCGGTTCATCCAGATTTTGAAGCCGGTCTCGGTTGCGATCGGCGATTCCTTCGGCGAGCTGCGGCCTTACGCCAACGGCTTCCGCGCCGAGATCGAGATCAATTTCGCCAATCCGGTGATCGGCCGGCAGGCCTACACGTTCGAGCTCAGCCCGGAACGTTTCCGCCGCGAGATCGCGCGGGCCCGCACCTTCGGCCTGATGTGCGATCAGGCGCGTCTCTGGAGCGCAGGCTTCGCGCGCGGCGCCTCCTTCGAGAACACCGTCGTGTTCGACGAGGAGCGGCTGCTGAATACCGAAGGCCTGCGCTACGCCGACGAATGCGTGCGCCACAAGGTGCTGGACGTGGTGGGAGATCTGGCGCTGGCTGGCCTGCCGTTGCTGGGCGCCTATCGTTCGGTCCGCGGCGGCCACAAGCTCAACCACGCCGTCCTGACCGCGCTGCTTGCCGATCGGACCGCCTGGCGGGTGGTCGAGGGTGAGGCGGCTCGCCGCACCACGCGTCCCGTTGTCGAGGTCGGCAGCGGTATCGTCGGTGGCCGGATTGCCGCCGCCTACGGGCCGGACGTGTCCTGAACGACCGATTCCGGCCGCTTTGGCCCTTTACGCATTTCCTGGTAACCATGATCGGCTAGCTTCAGTGCACCGTCGCCTTAATCCGGGCGAAATGCCTGCCTATCCGGGACCTTAACGATCGTTTTTGGGTTACACCGGCTTGGGTCGCATGGCAGGGCGCCGAAGCACGGGCAAACTTATACGGCAGATTTCGCGGCCATGGCGGGGTCATGGCGCGGCGGGCAGCGCATCACAGGGCGTCAGGTCTTAAATTCATGTCAGCACAGCGTATGACGCGCGAATCATTCACGGCTTCGCTCGCACCCTCGGCACGGCGGTTGCTGCAGGCTGCCGCGTTCCTCGCGGTCGCGCTGCCGCTCGGTGGCTGCGGCACTGGCGAGCTGTGGGACAAGTTCACCGCCAAGGACGACACCTTCGTCGAGGAGCCGGCCGACAAGCTCTACAATGAGGGCCTGTACCTCATGAACGAGAAGAAGGACATCAAGGCGGCGAACAAGAAGTTCGAGGAAGTCGACCGGCAGCACCCCTATTCCGACCTCGCCCGTAAGTCGCTTCTGATGTCGGCTTATGCGTCCTATCAGGCCGGCGACTATGACAGCTGCATCGGCTCCGCGAGCCGCTACGTCACCCTGCATCCCGGCAGCCCGGACGCGGCGTACGCGCAGTATCTGATCGCGGCCTCCCATTACGACCAGATCCCTGACATCAGCCGCGACCAGACCCGCACCGAGAAGGCGATCGCCTCGCTCGAAGAGGTGGTGCGCAAATATCCGAACTCCGAATATGCGACCAGCGCCAAGTCCAAGATCGAGGGCGCACGCGACCAGCTCGCCGGCAAGGAAATGGCCGTCGGCCGCTATTACGCGCAGAAGCGCGACTTCACGGCCGCGATCAACCGCTACAAGACCGTGGTCACGCAGTACCAGACCACGCGCCACGTCGAGGAGGCGCTCTACCGCCTGACCGAGGCCTATATCGCGATCGGCATCGTCGGTGAGGCGCAGACCGCGGCCGCCGTGCTCGGGCACAATTTTCCTGACAGCCGCTGGTACAAGGACGCCTATAATCTTGTAAAATCCGGCGGTCTCGAGCCGAGCGAGAATCAGGGGTCCTGGATCAGCAGGACCTTCAAGAAGATGGGCCTCGGCGGCTAGGAAATTTTGGGGTTCCATGCTGGCGCGTCTGTCGATCCGTGACATCGTCCTGATCGAACGGCTCGATATCGAATTCGCAACCGGCCTTGCGGTTTTGACCGGCGAGACGGGCGCGGGAAAATCCATCCTGCTCGATGCCTTTGCGCTGGCGCTCGGCGGCCGCGGCGATGCCGGCCTCGTGCGCCACGGCGCGGAGCAGGGGCAGGTCACGGCCGTGTTCGACGTGCCGAAGGCCCATCCCGCGACGAAGATCCTCGCTGAGAACGGGCTGGAAGATACCGGTGAGATGATCCTGCGCCGCGTGCAGCTCGCCGACGGCCGCACCCGCGCCTTCATCAACGACCAGTCGATCAGCGTGCAGACCCTCAAGGCGGTCGGCGCTGCGCTGGTCGAGATCCACGGCCAGCACGACGAGCGCGCGCTGGTCGATGCATCCACGCACCGCCGCCTGCTCGATGCCTTTGCCGGCCTCGAAAAGGATGTCACAGCCGTCGAAGCGCTGTGGGATGCGCGCCGCACCGCCAACACCGCGCTGGAGGAGCATCGCACGGGCATGGAGCGCGCCGCGCGTGAGGCGGATTATCTGCGCCATGCCTCGGACGAATTGAAGCAACTCGCGCCGAAGGACGGCGAGGAGACTTCGCTGGCCTCCCGCCGCACCACCATGATGCAGGGTGAGAAGATCGCCTCCGACCTGCGCGAGGCGCAGGAAATCGTCGGCGGACACAATTCGCCGGTCGCGGCTCTTTCGGCGGCGGTGCGAAGGCTGGAGCGCCGCGGCGTCAATTCGCCGGCGCTGGTCGAGCCCGCGGTGAAGGCGATCGACGCCGCGATCAATTCGTTGGAGGAGGCCGACCAGCATCTCCAGGCCGCACTCGCCGCAACCGATTTCGACCCCTTGGAGCTCGAACGCATCGAGGAACGGCTGTTCGCGCTGCGCGCCGCCTCGCGCAAATATTCGACGCCGGTCGATGGCCTGGCAGCGCTTGCCGCGAAATACGCGGCCGATGTCAGGTTGATCGATGCCGGCGCCGAACAGTTGAAGAAGCTCGAGCAGGCCGCAATCGAGGCCGACGCGCGCTACGCCGGCGCCGCAAAGAAGCTGTCAGTTGCGCGGCAGAAATCGGCGGAAAAGCTCAACAAGGCCGTCAACGCCGAACTCGCCCCGCTCAAGCTCGAACGCGCGAAATTCATGACCCAGGTGGAGACCGATGAGCGCGCGCCGGGACCGCAGGGTTTCGATCGCGTCGAGTTCTGGGTGCAGACCAATCCGGGCACCAAGCCGGGGCCGATGATGAAGGTCGCCTCCGGCGGCGAGCTGTCGCGCTTCCTCCTCGCGCTGAAGGTCGTGCTGTCCGATCGCGGCTCGGCGCCGACCCTGGTGTTCGACGAAATCGACACCGGCGTCGGCGGTGCGGTGGCTGACGCCATTGGCGCGCGGCTCGCGCGGCTTGCCGGCCAGGTGCAGGTGATGGCCGTAACCCACGCCCCGCAGGTCGCCGCCCGCGCCGACCAGCATCTCCTGATTTCCAAGGACGCCCTCGACAAGGGCAAGCGCGTCGCCACCCGCGTCAATGCGCTCGCCGCCGACCACCGCCGCGAGGAGATCGCGCGGATGCTGGCGGGCGCGGAGATCACAGCGGAAGCGAGGGCGGCCGCGGAACGGCTGCTAAGGGCGGCGACGGCTTAATTTTCGTGTCCCGGACGCGCGTAGCGCGAGCCGGGACCCAGAGCGCTGCCACATGGGCCCCGGCTCTGCAGCGCATCGCTGAAGAAGCGCTGCGCTGGGTCCGGGGCACGAAACCGTGACCCGCCTTTACCCTCGCGCCGCGTCTGTCGTATTCAAGCACCATGGCAAGAGCAGCAAAATCCAAACCGCTTCCCGACGTCGCCGATCTCACCAAGGCGCAGGCCAAGGTCGAGCACGTGCGGCTTGCCCTCGAACTCGAGGGGCACGACAAGCGCTATTACCAGGACGACGCGCCGACCGTTACCGACGCCGAATATGACTCGCTGCGCCAGCGCTTCAATGCGATCGAGAAGCGCTTCCCGGAATTCGTCAGCGCGGAGTCGCCGTCGCAGAAGATCGGCGCGGCGCCGTCCGGACGCTTCAGGAAGGTCCGGCACGCGGTGCCGATGCTGTCGCTCGACAATGCCTTTGCGGAAGAGGACGTGCGCGATTTCGTCGGCCGCATCGCGCGCTTCCTGAAGCTTGCCGATGACAGGATCGATTTCTCCGCCGAGCCCAAGATCGATGGGCTCTCGATGTCGCTGCGCTATGAGGGCGGCGAGCTCGTCACAGCTGCGACGCGCGGCGACGGCGCGGAAGGCGAGGACGTCACTGCCAACATCCGTACGCTCGAGGACGTGCCGAAGAAGCTCAAAGGCCGCAACGTCCCCGACATCTGCGAGGTGCGCGGCGAGGTCTACATGACCAAGAAGGCATTCCTGGCGCTCAACGAACGGCAGAAAGCGGCGGGTGACACCATCTTCGCCAATCCGCGCAACTCGGCCGCGGGCTCGCTGCGGCAGAAGGACCCCGGCATCACCGCCTCGCGCCCGCTCGGGTTCTTCGCCTATGCGTGGGGGCAGATGAGCGCGATGCCGGAGGGCACGCAGAGCGGCATGATCCACTGGTTCGAGCGCTGCGGTTTCAAGACCAATCCGCTGACGAAGCTTTGTCACTCCGTCGAGGAGCTGCTCGCGTTTCATCATTCAATCGAAGAGCAGCGTGCCGAGCTCGACTACGACATCGACGGCGTCGTCTACAAGGTCGATCGCATCGACTGGCAGGAACGGCTCGGCTTCGTGTCGCGCACGCCGCGCTGGGGCATTGCGCACAAGTTTCCGGCCGAGCGCGCCATGACCGTGCTGCGCGACATCGAGATTCAGGTCGGCCGCACCGGCTCGTTCACGCCGGTCGGCAAGCTCGAACCGATCGGCGTCGGCGGCGTGATCGTGCAGAACGTCACGCTTCACAACGAGGACTACATCAAGGGCATTGGCAACAAGGGCGAGGTGCTGCGGGAGGGTCGTGACATAAGGATCGGCGACACCGTCGTGATTCAGCGCGCCGGCGACGTCATTCCGCAGGTCGTCGACGTCGTCATCGACAAGCGGCCCAGAAACGCGAAGGAATTCCACCTCCCGAAGAAGTGCCCGTGCCCGCTGCACACTGACGTGGTGCGCGAGGAGACGGCGACGGGCGAGGAGGGGTCGCGCGCCCGCTGCACCGGCGAGTTCGCCTGTCCCTATCAGAAGATCGAGCATCTGAAGCTGTTCGTGTCGCGGCGCGCGTTCGACATCGATGGCCTCGGCGAGAAGCAGCTTCAATACTTCTTCGACGAAGGTTTTGTGAAGGAGCCCGCCGACATCTTCACGCTACAGAAGCGCAACGCGAAGCTGAAGCTGGAGGAGATCGAGGGTTACGGCGAGACCTCGGTGCGCAACCTGTTCGGCGCGATCGAGAGCCGGCGCAACATCGCCCTGGAGCGCTTCATCTATGCGCTCGGCATGCGTCATGTCGGCGAGACCACGGCCCTGGCGCTAGCGCGCGGTTATGGTTCCTGGGACGCCTTCCACGACGCCTGTCTCAAGGCCGCCAAGGGCGACGAGGAGGCGATTGCCGACATGGATGCGCTCGACCAGATCGGTGACACCGTGATCAAGAGCATCGCCGACTATTTTGGCGAGAGCCACAACCGCGGTATCGTCGAGCGGCTGACAGGCGAGGTCGATATCATCGACGCCGAGAAGCCGAAGAGCAATTCGGCCGTTGCCGGCAAGACGGTGGTGTTCACGGGCTCGCTGGAGAAGATGACGCGAGATGAGGCCAAGGCGACCGCGGAGCGGTTGGGTGCGAAGGTGTCGGGATCGGTGTCGAAGAAGACTGACCTCGTCGTTGCCGGCCCCGGCGCGGGATCAAAGCTCGCTGAAGCCAACAAGCACGGCGTCAAGGTGCTGACCGAAGACGAGTGGCTGAAGCTGATCGGGGAGTGAGGCGGTACGTTCGCCCCTTGCTCCGCCGTCATCGCCCGCGAAGGCGGGCGATCCAGTACGCCGCGGCTTCTCTGTTTACGACCGCTGTCTCTGGAATACTGGATCCCCCGCTTTCGCGGGGGATGACGCTGAGATTGTTGCAACGACCATCGCTAGCGCGACAGCTACATCATCCCGCTCTCTTCCTCTTCCGCCTGCTCGATCAGCTCTTCGCTCACCACGACCTCGCGCCGCGGTACGACGAAGATCATGGTGGAGGCGCACAGCAGCGAGATCGCTGTTATGGCCGAGGTCAGTGGCAGCGTCGTCGCGGAGTGGCCGCCGAGATAGGCGCCGAACTGCGATACCAGCGAGCCGATGCCCTGCTGCAGGAAGCCCATCGCGCCTGACGCAGTGCCGGCGGCTTCGGGACGGACGCTGATGGCGCCGGCGGCCGAGTTCGCCATCACGAAGGCATTGCCGACCATCACGATCATCTGCGTGCCGAACAGCCAGCTTGGTGCCTCATTCCAGCCCGTGAGGCTCCAGACAAGGTTCAGGACGCTGCCGCTGAGTTGCAGCGCGAGCCCGAACCAGATCAGCTTCTCCAGCGAATGCCGCGGCGCAAAGCGCACGCAGAGGAGATTGCCAACCAGATACGCAAACGCCGTGGTCGCGAACCACGCGCCATATTCGGCGCTGCTGCGGCCCATCTGCGTGACCACGATGTAGGGACCGCCGCCGGCGAAGGTGAAGATGATCTGCGAAGCCAGCACCTGGCACAGCACATAGCCCACGAAGGCGCGATTGCGGATGAGGCTGCCGACGTCGCCGCGAAAGCCGCTGCCGGCGGCGCGGGCGCGGCGCGTCTCGGGCAGCGCCAGCGCGATGCCGACAGCGACTATAAGCGCGCCTCCAGTGATGGCGTAGAAGATCGCGCGCCAGCCAAACGCGGTCTCGATCAGGCCGCCGGTCAGGGGCGAGAGCATTTGCGCGATCATCATGACGGCGATGACGAGGCTGATCATCGCGCCGACGCGCTCGCGCTCGTAGAGGTCGCGGATGATGGCGCGGCTCACCACCATGCCGGTGGCGCCGCCCAGCGCCTGGAAGAAGCGTGCGGCGATCAGTTGCGGCAGGTTGTCCGCGAAGATGCAGGCAATGCTCGCACCGACCATCAGCGCCAGCCCTGCGAGCAGCACCGGCCGCCGGCCGAACCGGTCCGACAGTGGTCCCATGATGATCTGCGAGCAGGCGATGCCGACCATGTAGAGCGACACCGTCATCTGCGCGACGGAGATGTCGCGACCGAACGTCGTCGCCAGCACCGGCAGTGCCGGAACCAGCATGTAGAGCGAGATTGGCGCGACGCCGGTCATGGCGACGAGCAACATCAGCATCACGCGCGAGGTCGCGAGGTTCTGTTGCGCCGAGAGCGTCGGCTTGCCCATCATGCCATGCATGGATCGACACTAGCCGCATCGCGGGACCAGCGAATACGGATGTTTCGGCATGCGGCCATGCGCGATGCTGGCACCGCAAATTTACTGTCACCAGACACAGCGCGGCCGCCACAAAGCAGGTGTCATCGCCCGGCTCGACCGGGCGATCCAGTACGCCGCGGCTTCTCCGTATACGACTGCTGTCTCTGGAATACTGGATTCCCCGCCTTCGCGGGGAATGACGGCGGAGGTCGGGGCGAGAGCGTTGCGCTGAACGCGAGAATGCTATGCAGCGCTACGTCAGCTCCGCCGTCGCCTCATCGAGCCACGCCTTGGTGGCCTCATCGAGCGCCAGCCGCACTTCGGCCCTGACGCGGGCGTGGTAGGCGTTGAGCCAGTCGCGCTCATCCGTGCTGAGCATTGCCACATCGATCAGGCGGCGGTCGATCGGCGCGAGCGTCAGCGTCTCGAAGGCGTTCATCGGCTTCTCGGCGCCCGCGATGTCGGCGGCAACCACGAGCTCGAGATTCTCGATGCGGATGCCAAAACCGTCGGTCTTGTAGTAGCCGGGCTCGTTGGAGAGAATCATTCCGCGCTTGAGCGGCGTGGTGCCGAGCTTCGAAATCCGCGCAGGCCCCTCATGCACGGAGAGATAGCTGCCGACGCCGTGGCCGGTGCCGTGCTCGAAATCGACACCGGCGGCCCACAGATATTGCCGTGCCAGAGTGTCGAGCTGCGCGCCGGTGGTGCCGTCGGGAAACACCGCGCGCGCGATCGCGATATGGCCGCGCAGTACGCGCGTGAAGCGGTCGCGCATCTCCGCGGTGGGCTCGCCGACGGCCATTGTGCGCGTGACGTCGGTGGTGCCGTCCTCGTACTGCGCGCCGGAATCGATCAAGAGCAGATCGCCGCGCGCGATCCGCCGGTTGCTTTTGCGGGTGACGCGGTAATGCACGATGGCGCCGTTCGGGCCCGTGCCGGAAATGGTCGGGAACGATACGTCCTTCAGTGCGCCGGTGTCACGGCGGAACGTCTCCAGCGCCTCCACCGCGTCGATCTCGGTCAGCTTGCCCGAGGGTGCCTCGCGATCGACCCATGCGAGGAAGCGGGCCAGCGCCACCGCGTCACGCCGGTGCGCGGTCTTCGTCCCTGCGATCTCGGTGGCATTCTTGACTGCCTTCAGCAGCGTCACCGGATCGGCGCCGCGCAGCGGCTTGCCACCGCTGCTCGTGATCAGCCGGCTGAGCGCATCGGCGGCCGTCGCATTGTCCAGCGCGATCGCCGCGCCGCTCTTGGCGAGCGCCATCAGCGTCGGCGTCAACGCATCCGGCTCGCGCACGTCGGCGGATCGCTCGAGATGGTCGCGCGTCAGGTTGGAGAGCTTTCGGTGGTCGATGAACACGGTTGGCCGGCCGTCCTTCGGCACCAAGGCGTAGGACAGCGGCAAGGGCGTGTGCGCGACGTCGCCGCCACGGATGTTGAAGCTCCAGGCCACCGCATGGCTGTCGGACAGTACCAGCGCATCGGCGCCGAGCTTGCCGATCTCGCTACGGATCTGCGCGGCCTTCTCCGCCTCCGCGATCCCCGCATGTTGCAGGGCGTGAATCACGACCGGCGCGATTGGCGCGGGCGGCCGGTCGTGCCACACGGCATCGACCGGGTTCGAGTCGACCGCCACCAGCTCGGCGCCGGCCTTGGCGCAGGCGGCGGACAGGCGTTCGGCTGCCGCAAAGGTGTGCAGCCACGGGTCAAAGCCTAGGCGGTCGCCCGCCTTCAGATGCACGGAGAGCCAGGTTTCCGGTGGCGGTTCGATCAGCGACTCGACGGCCCAGGCCTTTGTGTCGACCTGCTTGGCCGCTTGCAGCGTATAGCGGCCGTCGACGAACACCGCGGCCTCCTGCGGCAGCACGACCGCCAGTCCCGCCGAGCCCGTGAAGCCGGTGAGCCAGGCCAGCCGCTCCTCCGACGGCGCCACATATTCATTCTGCTGCTGGTCGGCGCGCGGAATGACGAAGCCGGTCAGCTTGCGGCGGGCGAGTTCTTCGCGAAGTGCCGCAAGGCGCGCGCTCAATGCGACGCCGGCTTCCGGCTCCTCGAATGTCTGGAAATGAGCTTCGAACATGCTGTGACTATCTTAGGGTGATGGGGATTGCTCCGCAATGTGGACGCAATCGTTGTGCATTGGCATAGACCGTGCTTGCGAAGTTCCATTCGCGTCGAGTGGAGTAAAGGATGCGGCTTTTGCGCTTCGTCCGGGTAACAGGGCAAAACGAGCAAGTGGTTCATCTCAACGGCGAGGGGACACACGATGCCTGCGTTCACGTTTGAAAAGATCTCGCCTCCGGTCCGCCGTGGACCGTCCTCCCCCGAGCCAGAGAAGCCACGCGGCGTCCTCTACCAGATGATCGACCGCTTCGCCGAGCGCCGCGCCAGGCGGATCTTGCGTGAGGAGCGCGCGCCCGTCCGCCGCGACGACAAGGTGGCGGAGTAGCTAGGGCAGCATCGACGACTGCGTAGGGGGGGCAAAGCGACTTGTCCGCCGTAGCTCGAAGAGCGAAGGCGGAAGCGTGCCCACCACTTTTATCGCCAGGTGTGGATCGATGGTGGGCACGGCGCGCGAAGAGCGCGCCTTTACGCACCCTTGTAACAGCACCTCACCCGACCCGTCGCAGCAACAGGCTGCTCCAGCCCTCGATCCGCAAGTGTCGTATGGGCACGAGGCCGCGCGCGCGGTAGGCGGCGATCACGGCAGGGGCCTGGGGCGTCAGGAGGCCCGATAGGATGACGTGCGCCCTCGGCGCAAGGTGCCGCTTCATGGGACCTGCCAACTGCCGCAGGGGGTTGGCGAGGATGTTGGCCAGCACCAGGTCGAACGGTCCCCACGCGCCAAAATCGGGCGCGGCAAAGCCGGTGGCGCGGATCGCATGCACGTGGTGACCGGTCTCGTTCAGGCCAGCGTTCTCGCGGGCCACGCGCACCGAGGGCGGATCGATGTCGCTCGCCAGCACCGCGCGATGCAGCGCCTTGGCCGCCGCGATCGCCAGCACGCCGGTCCCGGTACCGAGGTCGAGCACGCGCTTCGGCCTAGAACCTTTCAAGATATGGTCAAGCAACAGTAAACAGCCGCGCGTCGTGCCGTGATGGCCGGTGCCGAAAGCCAGCGCCGCCTCGATCTCGATGGCGAGCTTGTTCGGCGGCACACGGTCGCGGTCATGGCTGCCGTGGACGACGAAGCGTCCGGCCGGAACGGGCACGAGGTCTTCTAGGCTCGCCTTGACCCAATCCCTGGCCTCGACGCTGTCGAACACCAGCGTGTCCGCGATCCGGCTACCTGCCGTTTCAGCGATGATTCCCCTCAGGAAATCCTGATCCGGCGCATCCGCGAAGTGCAGCGTGACGTCCCAGCGCCCATCGGGCTGCTCGAATGCCGCGACCGCCGCGTCGCCATCGAAAAAGATCTCGGTCAGGACATCGACAACGCGCTTGGCGGCGGCCTCGTCGCCGATCGCAAAGCTCGCGCGGTGGGTGGGTGAGGGGGGCATTTGCTTCAAATATACTCGCTCAATTCGGTCCAATTTGATGAGTTATCGCCTCGCATCATTCTCAAAACTTGTGCTTCCCGCGTTTATTCAACTTTAGGTTCCGCTCCGTAGATTACCGGATGTTGGGTGCAGCCAACGCAACTGGAAATTGGAGGCAAATCTTGAAGCGCATGGTTCAAAAGTTCTGGTCCGATGAGTCCGGCGCCACCGCGATCGAATACGGTCTGATCGCAGCCGGCATCGCCCTGGCGATCATTACCGTGGTCAACAGCCTGGGCACCAGCCTGAATGACAAGTTCGGTTCAGTTAGCAGCAACTTGAAGTAATTTCCGCCTCCCTTTTCCGAGCGGGGGCTATTGCATTGAAGACCACGACCGACGCCCGCGGGGGGAACGCCCCTTGCGGGCGAAGTCGTTTTTGGCGCGGCGGCGGTGCCCGGTAGTGTCTCTTTTTAAATCTGGCGGCCGATTTTTCTGATCCCATCGCGGGGGCTGTACAAGAAAGTGCAAGTCAATGACTAAACTGTTTCTCCTCCACCACGTCCATGAGTTCGACGACGGCCACGAAGAGATAAAGCTCATCGGGGTTTACAGCACCCGAACCAACGCCGAGGCAGCGCTGGCAGCCGTCCGCAATCAGCCGGGCTTTCGTGACGTTCCGGAGGGATTTACGATTGACGAATGCCTATTGGACCCAATGCGACCAGGATGGTCAGAGGGCTACGTGACGGCATTCCCAGACGGCACATTTTCAAGCTGAGACCGATCCGGTGCTCACAGGCTTTCAGCCGTTAACCCAAGGACGATCCACCGGCTGGTCCACAGGGATATCCCGGCGTTGTCCCCAGGATATCCCCGGCATGGTCCCCAGGATTTCCCACGATCCTCGCGCTACCTGTCCCTGCGCGTCGGACAGGCCTGTGCACAGGCTATCCACACACCTATCCACGGCCAGCGAACAACGAGCGATGATCCTTCAGGATCGCCCGCGCCGCATTGTGGCCGGGGGCGCCGGTGACGCCGCCGCCGGGATGGGCGCCGGAGCCGCAGTGATAAAGGCCCTTCAGCGGCCCGCGATAGTCGGCGTGTCCCAGCATCGGGCGGGCCGAGAACAGCTGGTTCAGCGTCAGCGCGCCGTGGAAAATATCGCCGCCCAAGAGGCCGAATTGTCGCTCGAGATCGAGCGGGGACAGGATCTGGCGGCCGAGCACGAGGCCTGCAAAGCCCGGTGCATATTCGTCCACCGTCGCGATCATGAGGTCGGCGACCTCCTCGCGGTGGTCGTCCCACGATTTGCCATCGGGCAGCTCCGGCGCGACGTGTTGGCAGAACAGGCTCGCGACGTGTTTTCCTTCGGGCGCGAGCGAATCGTCGAGCGTCGAGGGGATCAGCATCTCCACCACGGGTGAGCTGCTCCAGCCCTGCGCGCGCGCGTCGAGATAGGCGCGGTCCATGTAGCCAAGGCTCGGCGCGATGATGATGCCGGAGGTCAGATGATCGCCGTCGCCAGGGAGCGCCGTGAAAGACGGCAGGCGGTCGAGCGCGACATTCATGCGGAAGGTGCCGGAGCCGTTCTTCCAGTGCCGGATGCGGGCGAGGAAGTCGGCAGGGACGGCGTCCGCCGCGACGAGGCGCGTGTAGAGCAGTTTTGGGTTGACGTTCGAGACAACGTATTTTGCGCGGATGCTCTCGCCGCTTTCGAGCACGACGCCGACAGCGCGATCGCGCTCGACGATCACCTCGCGCACGCCGGCGTCCGTTTGAATCGCAACGCCCTGGTCGCGCGCGGCGCGCGCCATGGCCTGCGTGATCGCGCCCATGCCGCCGATGGCATGGCCCCAGACGCCCTTTTTGCCGTTCACCTCGCCAAAGGCGTGGTGCAGCATCACGTAGGCCGAGCCCGCCGCATAGGGGCTCGCGTAATTGCCGACGATGGCGTCGAAGCCGAACAGCGCCTTGACGAGATCGTGCTCGAAGCGCTCGTCCAGCATCTCGCCGGCCGAGCGCGTGAACAGGTCGAGCAGGCTGCGGCTCTGCTCCAGCGTGAGCTTGCGCAGGATGTTGGCGCTTTGCAGCGCGTTGACACTCTCGCGGATCGCGCCCGCGCCAAAGCTCTCCACGAGGTTCGGCGGCGCGCGCAGCACGAACTGGCGCAGCACGTCGGCGATGGCCTCGAGCTCGCGCGAAAAGCCGTCGAGCGCCTCGGCATCATGCGCGCTGAGCCGGGCCACGTGCTCCTTCGTTCGTCCCTCGCCGGTGAGGAGATAACTGCCATCGGGCGCGGGCAAAAAGTTCTGCGCGCGGCGCTCGACGACGCGTAGGCCGTGCTCGGCCAGCTTCAAGTCGCGGATGACCTGCGGATTGAGCAGGCTCACAGTATAGGCGGCGACCGAATTCTTGAAACCGGGATGGAACTCTTCGGTCACCGCGGCACCGCCCACCACCTTGCGCCGCTCGACCACCGTCACCCGCAGCCCCGCCATCGCGAGATAGGCCGCGCAGGTGAGGCCGTTATGGCCAGCGCCGATGATGACGACGTCGGTTTCGGTCATGAAAGGTTCAACATTCTCGACTGTTGCCGCAGAGGCGGTCCCGGAAATGACGTCTGTATATCAGGCATTCCCTGTCGCGACAGTCCCACCATTTATTGCCCGTTCATGCGCCTTGTGCTCCATTGCGCGCGTCCGGCGGCCGCCGGGATTTTGCCGGAGCTTTCATGGATTCGATCGTGCCTCCCGCCGTCACCGAGCAGCCGTCCGCCTCGCGCAACCGGCTGGTGCTGACGGTCTACACCGCCGCGATCTTCGTCAGCGCGCTGCTGCTGTTCTCGGTGCAGCCGCTGTTCACGAAAATGGTGCTGCCGCGGCTCGGCGGCTCGCCGGCAGTGTGGTCGGTGGCGATGGTTTTCTTCCAGTCGTTGCTGCTCGCGGGCTACGCCTATGCGCATTTCCTGATGCAGATCAGGAACCGCGCGATTCCGGTCGCCATCCATCTCGTGCTGCTGGTCGTGGCCTTGCTGACGCTGCCGCTCGGGATCGCGCATTCGTTCGGTGAGCCGCCGACCTCGGGCTATGCGTTCTGGCTGCTCGGCCTGTTTGCGGTGTCGATCGGGCTGCCGTTCTTCGCGCTCGCGGCCAACAATCCGCTGCTGCAGGCCTGGTTCGTCCGCACCGGCCACCCGGATGGCCCCGATCCCTATTTCCTCTACTCCGCCTCCAACATCGGCAGCTTCCTCGCGCTGTTGTCCTATCCGGTGCTGCTGGAGCCGGTGTTCACGCTGCGCACGCAGAACATGCTCTGGACCGCCGGCTATGGATTATTGATCCTGCTGATCGCCGGCTGTGGCGTGCTGCTGCTGCGCTCGCCGGCTCTCGCTGCGGCCGACGCGCGGACCGAGGACACGAGCTCGCCGGCGCCGAGCTGGCTCGTTCGCGCACGCTGGATCTTCCTTGCCGCGGTACCCTCCGGCCTTCTGATCGCGGTGACCGCGCACATCTCGACCGACGTTGCCGCCGCGCCGCTGCTCTGGGTGGTGCCGCTGTCGCTTTACCTCTTGACCTGGGTGCTGGTGTTCCAGTCGCGGCCGCTGTTGCCGCACAAATGGATGCTGATGCTCCAGCCGCTCGCCATTGCGGGCACCGTGATCCTGCTGGCTTTCGGCGGCGAGCAGAACCTCCTGCTGACGCTGGGCGGCCACCAGCTCTGCTTCTTTGTCATCGCGATGGCCTGCCATGGCGAATTGGCGCGCACGCGGCCGGCCGCGAAATATCTCACCGGCTTCTATGTCGCGCTGTCGTTCGGCGGCATGGTCGGCGGCCTGTTCGCAGGCCTCGTCGCGCCCTTCACTTTCTCCTGGATCGCCGAATATCCGATCCTGATCGCACTTGCCGCGCTATGCCGGCCATCGGCGGGCGAGCGGCTTGCCCCGGTCATGAAGTGGTACTGGCTCGTGCTCGCCGCGCTCGCGATCGCGCTGGTGGCGCCATCCTATTCAACCGGCCAAATCCCAGAGCAGGTCACGACCTGGTTCGAGGATCACCGCGTCTGGATCGCCGGTGGCGTCGGCCTGCTCGCAGCGCTTCTGGCGCTCGCGCTCAATGCCAACCGCTGGAAGATCTTTGCAACGATCGTGCTCGCGCTGGCGCTGACCCGCGTCTATCCGGCGGACGAGGGTCGTGTCGTCACCATTCGCAGCTTCTTCGGCGTGCACAAGATCGTGGTGACGCCTGGCGGCTACTTCCACGTGCTGATGCACGGCACCACGATCCACGGCGCCGAGCGCTTCCTCAACAATGACGGCACGCCGGTCGAGGGGCGGCCCGAGCCGATCACCTACTACCACAAGGACGGCGGCATCGGTCAGGCCATCACCGCCATACGCGAGCGCAAGGGCGCGCCGCTCAAGGTTGCCGCCATCGGCGTCGGCTCCGGCACGCTCGTCTGCGCCGCCGAACCCGGTGAAAGCTGGAAGTTCTTCGAGATCGACCAGACCATGGTCGATACAGCAAGCGATCCCAAATATTTCCGCTACATCTCGAGCTGCGCGCCGGGCCTGAAGCCAGTGATCGGCGATGCGCGCCTGACCTTCGCCAAGGAGCCCGACGGTCTCTACGACCTCATCATCGTCGACGCCTACTCCTCGGACGCGATCCCGATCCACCTTGCGACCGAAGAAGCGATGAAGATCTACAAGGACAAGCTCGCCCCGCATGGCGCGGTCGTGATGCACGTCTCCAACCGCCATCTCGACCTCGAGCCGGTCGTAGTCGGCATTGCCGATGCCAACGATCTCAAGAGCTGGGTCTACAACGAGGATTCCGGGCGCGACGCCGACTACATCTTCTCGACCGACGTCGTGGTCTCTGCGCGCGAGGAAGCCGATGTCGGCAAGCTCGCCTCCTCCAAGCAATGGGAGGAGATCGAGGCCGACGACAAGGTGCGGGTGTGGACCGACGACTACTCCAACATCATCGGCGCGCTGTATCGGCGCCTGCGGGATGGGGAGTAACGCTGTTGGGAGAGTAGAACATCTCGTGTCCCGGACGCGGCGCGGCATGAAATGACGCGACGCAGAGCCGGGACCCATATAGGCCCCGGCTCTGCAGCGCACCGCTACGCGCTGCGCCGCGTCCGGGGCACGAGATCATTTGCGATTCACGGACTGACCGGCGTGCCCGCGGGCAGCGCGATGCCTTTATCGCCGGCGACCTGCCGCAACAGGTCGGGGCGATCGGAGATGATGCCGTCGACGCCGATCTCGATCATCCGCGCCATGTCGTCCGCCTTGTTGACGGTCCAGACCACGACGCGCAGGCCGAGCTCGTGGGCTTCCGTGACCAGCGCGGCGTTGACGTCGCCGAAATAGGGTGACCAGACCGCGCCGCCGGCCGCCTTGATCGTGCGCGGCAGCGAGCCGCCGTGATCGGCCGGATTGAAGCCGGCCGTCCAGTTGGTCGCCGCGTCGAGCGCGATGGTCGGCGCTTTGCCCTGCTGCAGCGTCAGGTAGACCGTCGGAATTTGCGGCGCCTGCTTTTGGACCAGAAGCAGCGTCCGCCAGTCGAAGGACTGGATCATGACGCGGCCCGAAAACACCGCAGCGTCGATGACGCCGAGGAGCCGCGCGGCGAAAGCTTGCGGATCGAGCGACTCGCCCGGATGGTTCGGATCGATCTTGGTCTCGATGTTGAAGCGCACGCGCGTGTTGCCGGATTTTTCGACCAGCGCGAACAACTCCTTCAGCGTGGGAATGCGCGTTCCCGGTACCGCGCGCTGCTCGGGAAACTGCTTGGCATAGGCGCTGTCGGGGCGGATCTGGCCGACGTCATACGTCCTGACCTCGTCGAGCCGCAGTTTGACGAACGGCGTGCCGGGCGTGGCGACATAGCCGCCCGCGGCGTCGCGCGCGAGATCCGGATTGAGGCCGCGCTCATGCGACACGACGACCTCACCGTCTGCGGTGATGCCGACGTCGAGCTCCAGCGTGTCGACGCCCATCGACAGCGCGTTGGCAAAGGCGGGCAGGGTGTTTTCCGGCAGCAGCGCGCGCCCGCCGCGATGCGCTTCGAGATCGAAGGCCATGACCTCTCCGGCAATGAGACAACAGAAAGCTGACAGGATCGCGACAACAGGGGATGGAATGGCAGGGCTCATGGCGTGGTTCGCGTTTGCTGGCCATTCTAGCTCTATCCGTGTGCCTCCGGTCATTTCAAGGGCGATCATGCCCCCTGGGCTTGCGCGTTCGTCGCATTGGCGTCGCGCAGGCGCGCGCGGACGAACGCAAAGGCGGCGTCGTAGGCGGCGGCGTCGCCAAAGCTTCGGTCCGGGATCGCCACTGCCGAGCGGGGCGTGATCCACATCAGAAGAAGGCTCCTCTCGCGGGTGCACTGACGGATCCGGGTCCATTCGTATCTGTACTGGGCCCCCGTGGCCGTCACGGTAAGCCCGGTCAGGTCGAGTTCGAGCGTGCTGAATTCCCTGGGGGTCGCCATCGCTTCGAAATATCGTCTTCTGAAGATGCGGTGCGCGACGGAGCTCCCGATGATGGCGGCGAGCATGCCAAGTGTGAAGGCGTAAAGGCTGTAAGATCCGATCATCTCGATCGCTTCGGTGTCGAGCTGACGGCCAGCAGCCTGCAGTCGGAATAGCAATGCGACGGGGATTGCGCCGAACCCGGCTGCAGCCCAAGCTGTGACTCCCAACCAGCTCCTGTTGCGCCGCCCTATGACCGCCGCGTGGCGGGCGTAGTCGTCGGCGGTCATGTTGAATTTCAGTGTGATACGATCGGGGGCAGGGTCGCTCATCGCCAGATTGCCGTTCATCTCCGCAGGCTTCTTGCGGTAGCCACCGTATGACGCCGGCAACTCCTCTCGGGTTCACGGCATGAGGCACTAATTCTGATGGTAGTTGCCGCACGAGCCGGTTGCCTGCGCCTTCGTCGACGCAGGGTGCAAGGCGATTGAAAGCGGCACTGCCGCGTTCAGATAGCGCCGGCGATCCTCAGCCGTCAGTTCTGGTAATTGTAGTAGGTGCGCGGCTGATAGTACTGGCGGGGCTGCTGCTGATAATAGCCCTGCTGGCCGTAGCTCGGATCGTAAGTCTGGTACTGCCGCTGCTGCTGATAGACCTGCGGCTGATAGACCTGTGCGTCATAGACCTGGCGCGAGCTGCGCGGCGCCGGATAGCGCGCGCCGGTGTCGGTGCCGTCGGCCGGATAGATGTAGCCGTCGTCCTGCGGCATCGCGCGGCGGCCGGGCTGCATCTGCGGTGTCAGGTCGACAGGCTCGCCGGCCGCGCTGTACTGGTCACCGTATGGCTGCGCCGCGCGCGCCACCGCGCTGGTGCCGCGGCCGCGCGGATTGCGCATCAAGGCCACCTGCGCCGAACCGGTCAGCGTCACCGTGGTGTTGAGCACGCCCTGCTCCTGGACCAGAGCGTAGAGCGTCGAGGCGTTCTCGCGCGACAGCCGCACGCAGCCATGGGACGCCGGCGTGCCGAGCCGGCCGACCGAGTCGGTGCCGTGGATCGCATGCCCGATCTTGGTGAAGAAGATCGAATGAGGCATCGGCGCGTCGTCGAACTCCTTGGAGTAGTGATCCTCTTCCATGCGGAAGGCACGGAAGCTGCCGTTCGGCGTCTCGCGGGAGGGGATGCCGGTCGAGACCGGCCAGTGATAGCGCGCGACGCCGTCGACCGCGACGGTCATCCGCTGATTGTCCTTGTCGATGGTAATGTCGACCTTGGCTTGCGCGGTGCCCGCGCTGAAAAGCATCAATGAGACGATTGTAACAAATAAAGTACGCATTTTACTTCCGGCCTCCGGCCTGTTCGCGCAAGTGCCGCGGCTGTCCGTCCCCCGGCGTGTACTATGCCCGCAATCAGGTTTCGGTTCCAGTGGCCCGTCTTGGCCATCGTTAACTTGGCGCCGGGCGTAAGCAAGGCTGCTTCATCACGAATCCGCGCGTGCGGTGCTGACATTTTCGCGAGCGCGACGCGTCGCCAATTCGTCACGGCTGCGCAACCATTTGGCCGCAGCGGCGTTTCAGACTGCCTGCCTTCACCGGCCAACTCGCCGGTCCATCCGCTGGGATATTGAGATGAACAAAGCTCGCTTAACCGCGGCCGCGTTGCCGGCCAGTGTGCCTTTCCGCCTGCTTTTTGCCGCGAGCCTCCTGCTTGCGCTCGTGGCGCTGCCGCGGCCCGGACACACTCAGGGCATCGTGCGCGGCGCCCAGGAAGGTGCCTATGAAGGCAACCGCGTCGCCGGGCCCGTCGGCGGCGTGGTCGGAGGCGCGGTCGGGGCCGGTGTTGGCGGCGCCGTGGGCGCGGTCGAGGGCGTGTTCGGCATTCCTCATCACGGCTGGCGCCATCGCTGCCGCGGCTACTATGACGGGTACCACCACTTCCATTGTTACAGGTGACGGCTCAGGTCGTCATTCCGGAGCGCGCGAGCCCGCAATCCGGAGGTTGTGGTTCGAGATTCCGGGTTCGTGCTTCGCACGCCCCGAAATGACGGCAAGGGTCAATTCTTCAGCCGATAGCCGGTTCGGAAAATCCAGCCGATCATGACGAGGCAGATCACCAGGAAGGCGGCAGTCATGCCGATGCTCAAGACGACGCTGACATCGGCGATCTCGTAAAAACTCCAGCGGAAGCCGGAGATCAGATAGACCACCGGGTTGAGCAGCGCGACCGTGCGCCAGCCCGACGGCAGCATGTTCACGGAATAGAAGCTGCCGCCGAGGAAGGTGAGAGGCGTTACCACCAGCATCGGAATCATCTGAAGCTTCTCGAAGCCGTCGGCCCAGATGCCGATGATGAAGCCGAACAGGCTGAAGGTCACCGCGGTCAGTACCAGGAAGGTCAGCATCCAGATCGGATGATGGATGTGCAGCGGCACAAACAGCCCGGCGGTGGCGAGAATGATCAGGCCGAGGATGATCGACTTGGTCGCGGCCGCCCCGACATAGCCGAGCACGATCTCGAAATAGGAAATCGGCGCGGACAGGATTTCGTAGATCGTGCCGACGAATTTCGGGAAGTAGATGCCGAAGGAGGCGTTGGTGATGCTCTGGGTCAAGACCGACAGCATCACGAGACCCGGCACGATGAACGTGCCGTAGCTCACGCCCTCGACATGGTCGATGCGCGATCCGATCGCGGCGCCGAACACCACGAAGTACAGCGAGGTCGAGACCACCGGCGAGACGATGCTTTGCAGCAGCGTGCGCCAGGTGCGCGCCATTTCGAACAGATAGATGGCACGAACGGCGTGCAAATTCATGACGTCCTCACGAGGTCGACGAAGATGTCCTCGAGCGACGATTGCGTCGTGTCGAGGTCGGAGAAGCGGACGCCGGCGCTGCGGAGGTCGCCGAGCAGGCTGGTGATGCCGGTGCGCTCGCCCTTGGTGTCGTAGTCGTAGACCAGCGTCGCGCCATTGTCGCAGAGGTCGAGCTTGTAGTGGGCAAGGCTCTCCGGCAGCGTATCGAGCTTGCTCGCAAGGTGCAGCGTCAGCCGCTTCTTGCCGAGCTTCTGCATCAAGGTGGCCTTGTCCTCGACCAGCACGATCTCGCCCTTGTTGATGACGCCGATGCGGTCGGCCATCTCCTCGGCTTCCTCGATGTAGTGGGTCGTGAGGATGATGGTGACGCCGGATTGCTGAAGGCCGCGCACCACCTCCCACATGCCCTTGCGCAATTCGACGTCGACGCCGGCGGTGGGCTCGTCCAGGAACAGGATCTGCGGCTCGTGCGACAACGCCTTGGCTATCATCACGCGGCGCTTCATGCCGCCGGAGAGCGTGATGATCTTGTTGTCCTTCTTGTCCCAGAGCGAGAGGTCCTTCAGCACCTTCTCGATATGGGCGGGGTTCTTCGGCTTGCCGAACAGGCCGCGGGAAAAGCTCACCGTTGCCCACACACTCTCGAAGGCGTCGGTGTGCAGCTCCTGCGGCACCAGCCCGATCAGCGAGCGCGCCTTGCGCCAGGAGGTGACGATGTTCTCGCCGCCGACCATGACCTTGCCTTCGCTCGGATTGGCGATGCCGCAGATGATCGAGATCAGCGTGGTCTTGCCGGCGCCGTTGGGGCCGAGCAGCGCAAAGATCTCGCCGCGCTTGATGTCGAGATTGACGTTTTTCAGCGCCTTGAAGCCGGACCCATAGGTCTTCGACAGGTTGGCGACGGAGATGATGGAGGACATGATGGCCGGAGGGCTGGGGAGGGGAGGCTGGAACCCGCCCCTGGCGGGCAGGTCAGCGGAGCCCTGAAATAGGAACGCCGTTGCCCGGTCGCAATTCCCCGGAGAAAAATGGTCTCAAAACAGCCCCTTCAGTGGCCGGTTTCGGGTAACTGTTGCGCAACAGTCACGGGCCGCTGCTAAGATTGTCAGTCACGCGGCTCTTTGTTGCGTCTGCGAGCGGGCCATGGCTACGATTCCGGCAAATTGCGAAGCGTATTGTTCCCGGGGAAGAGATCGATGAGACCGAACGGCCGTTACGCAGCCGGCGCCAGCCAGTTGTCCACCATCCGCGTGTGGGCGACGTGCCTGCTGCTTCTGTCAGCTGTTGCCATGAGCCCGACCAGCGCCAAGGCCGCGCCGAGCCAGGCGGCCGCGACCACGCATGTTTATCTGCTGCGCGGTGTGCTCAACATCTTCTCGCTCGGGCTCGACACCATCGGCTCGCGGCTCGAGGCGCAGGGCATCCCGGTGACGGTTGCGAACTTCGTCTCCTGGTCCTCGCTCGCGGATGAGGCGGCGGCCGCCTACAAGGCCGGCCGGCTGAAGACCATCGTCCTGGTCGGGCATTCCTCGGGTGCGACCGCGCTGCCCGACATGATCGCCAAGCTCAATCACCTCGGCGTGCCCGTGAAGCTCGCGATCGGCCTCGACTCCGTGTTCAAGACCAAGCTCTCGACCGGCGCCGAGCGCTACATCAACCTCTATATCGGCGACGGCCCCGGCGAGCCGGTGCGCGCAGCGGATGGCTTGCGCGGCAAGCTCGACAATGTCGACGTGCGCGGCTCCGGCGCCGGCCACATCACGATCGACAAGAACGAGTTGATCCAGCGGCGCGTGATCGCCGAGATCGATGCGGTGGTGATGCGCTCGCGCGCGCCCGCGGCCCCGCAGGCCGAGCCGCGTGCGGCGAGGCCGGTCGCCCGCTCGGCCGCGGCAACGGCGCCAGCTCGGAACTAGGCGAGCCCCGCGGGACGTCTCGTCCCGCTGCCTCGGCGTTAGCCGAGGATCTCGGTGATGAGCGACGCCGCCTTGATCCCCGTTCCCGTGATGACGACGACGGTGCGCTCATTCGGGCGAATGGCGCCGCGCCGGGCAAGCTCGTCGAGTGCAGCGGCGGCGCTTGCCGATGTCGGCTCGGGAAACAGGCCCGTGGCCGCGAGCTTCTTCAGCCCCGCGACGATGCCCTCTTCGGCGACGGCCACCGTGCCGCCGCCCGTTTCCTTCAGTGCGGCCACCATCTGACGCAGTCGCAGCGGGCTCTTGATCGCGGTGCCCTCGGCGATGGTCTTGCGGACTTCGCGCGAGACCGGCGTATCGACGCCTGCCGTGAAGCTCGCATCGAGTGGCGAGCAGTTCAGCGGCTGCGAGGCGAACAGTTTTGGCATCCGCGCAATCTGCCCCGCCGCAAGCAGCTCCTTGAAGCCGAGATAGCAGCCGAGCAGGCTGCTGCCGGCACCGACGGGAACGACGACGTTGTCGGGGGCCGAATAGCCGAAATCCTCCCACATCTCGTAAGCGAGGGATTTCGTGCCTTCGAGGAAGAAGGGCTGCCAGTTGTGGCTCGAATAGAAGATGTTGCCCGACTGGCGGATCGCTTCCGCCTCCGACTCCTCGCGCGGCCCTTCCACCAGCTGGATGTCCGCTCCATAAGCGCGCACCTGCGCGATCTTCATCGGAGAGGTGGACGCGGGTGCCAGGATCTTGATCTTCATTCCGCCGGCCGCGCCATAGGCGGCAACCGATGCGCCGCCATTGCCCGAACTGTCCTCGAGGACGGCGTTGACGCCGAGCTGGCGGATGAAGGACAACATCACCGTGGTCCCGCGATCCTTGAAGCTGGCCGTCGGGTTGAACCATTCGAGCTTGAAGTATGGCCTCAACTCGCCCCACTCCTTCTGGACGAGGGGCGTGCAGCCTTCGCCCATGGAGATGGGGCTCGCGATCTCGACCGGCAGCGCCGCGCGATAACGCCACAGCGAGCGCACGCTGCGATCGACCTCGTCGCGTGAGATGCCGCGCAGCGGCGTTACCATCAGCGGCTTGCGGTCGTCGGAGCACCAGCGCGGCTGGTCCAGCGGATAGAGCGTGCCGCTGAGCGGTTCGATGTAGGATGGCGTCTTCATGGGGCGATCTCGGATACGAGCATTTTGAGGCCGATCGCGCCGCCTGATGATCAGACGAGAGACGCGAACAGACTGACCGCTCGATTGAACGATTCTAGGTGCCGAAACGGAATATCGATGTCAATTCCGGCGTTCCGGAGTTGGCGAAATGTGGTTCTCGATAGTGAGCGGCAGACTTTCGCGTTGGCGTTGGAGCGCGATTGGGCAAGCTTTGCGCCCCAAATTCTGCCAAATCAGTGGTCAGTAAGGCCGGAATAGGGAAGGCGCCCGCCTTCCCGCGGTGGGGTTGCAAGACGAATGGTTGTTTTGAGGCGAGTGGTCCTGCTGGCGGCCGGCGTGCTGCTCGCCGTCTCGACGGCCGTGGCGGTGGCTTCACCGGCAAAGCTGAAGAAAGCCGTCGCGATCGTGGCGCCGTCCCTGCCGCAACCGCCCCCGCTGCCCGCTGAGGCCGAGCCCGGGCCGCCGCCGCGCATCTATCTCTTCCGCGGCGCGCTCGGGCCGATCTTCTCGACCGGCATGGACCGGCTCGCGGAGCGATTGACTGAAGCTGGCTTCAAGGCCGACGTCTACGAATTCACGATCTGCCGGCTGGTCGCCCAGCGCGCGATCTCCGCCTACCGCGAACAGCCTGCGCCGATCGTGCTGATGGGGCATTCCATGGGTGGGCTGTGCTCGATCATCTTCGCCGAGATGCTTGCCGAGGAGAAGATTCCGGTCAGCCTCGTGATCACCATCGATCCTGCGCATGCGACCGGAAACGTGCCGCTCAATGTCGAGCGCTTCATCAACATCTATCTGTCCGACAGCGTGCTCGGCGGCGGCGACGTGATCGCGGAGCCCGGCTATCGCGGCCATTATGCAAGCTTCGATCTGAAGCAGAACAAGCGCGTCACCCACATCAACATCGAGAAGTCTGAAGATATCCACCGCCAGATCGTCGACATGGTCGCGCAATTGCCGCGCGTGCCGGCGCAGGCGCAGGGCGACCCCGTGCCGCTGCGCTATCTCGTTCCCGGCGACACGCTGGTGGAACTGTGGGACTCGGGCGTGAAGCTGCCCATGCGCGCCGGCGATACGCTCGAGCGGATCGCCACGCAATATCACGTGCCGGTGTGGTCGCTCGCGCAGGCCAACGGGTTGTCTGAAGGCACGCCGCTTGCCGCCGCTCAGGACGTCATCATCCCGCGCCATCTGCTGCCGGCCATGCCGGCGCAGGCCGCCGAGGCGAAGCCGCGACCGGCGCGCTGACGGCGCGCGGAAATCACCGCGGCGACAGGAACGGAATGATCATCGGGACGCGGCGGCAATAGGCGCCGTAGGCGTCTTCGCCGAGTTCCTTCGACAGGAAGACTTCCTCCATCCGGCCCTTCTGCCACATGCCTAGCGAGATCAGGATGGCGCCGAGTATCGCCGTCACCGTGCCGACCGCGATGCCGGTCGCGAGCATGCCGGCGATCAGGCCGGTGTAGATCGGATGACGAACGATGCCATACGGGCCGGTGTCGATGACGCGGTGGTCTTCCTTCTGGGTGATGGTGTTCGACCAGAACTTGCCGAGATGAAGGCGTCCCCACCAGGTGAAGGAGATGCCGGCGAGCACGACGAGTGCTGCGATGTAGACGCTGACCTCGCCGAACACCCATAGTGGTTTCTCGTTCAGCACTTCCGCGGTCCACGGCGTGAACAGGATGCCGCCGATCAGGATCGGCAGGCGATAGCGTTGCGAGTCCAGCGTCATCACCTGCTTCTTGGTGCGGCCCTGCCAGAACGAGGCCCCGACCCAGCTCGCAAGCCAGGCGAGCCAGATCAGCGCCAGGAGTTTGGTCGGCCAGGTCGTGGTCCAGCCACCCCAGGCGAAAGAGAGAAGCTTGCTGAAATCAAAGGACATGCGGAAAGGTTCTTGCTTTTGGGCTTGGGCTCAGCTCGCGCGCGAGCTGAGCGCGTGACGCTCGATGCCGGCCTGCGTTTGCAGGCCGCCGCGTGCGAGCAGATGGGTGATGGTTTCGCGCAGCAACGGCTCGATCGGGCGCGGCGAATAGCCGAGCTCGGTACGCGCCTTGTCGATCGAGAGGTCGCTGGCGGCAAGCGCGATGCGCACGCCCTCGCCGGTGCCGTTGGGCGGCCGGTGCGTGACGTGGTCGGAGATGTATTCGAGCATGATCGCCGAAAGTTCTGCGAGCCTGCCGGGCACCGCGATGGGGTACTGCTTGCGGCCGCTGATCACCGACATCATGCGCAGGATCTGTCCGAGCCGGACGCAGTCGCCGCCGAGAATATAGCGCTGCCCGATGCGGCCGCGCTCCATCGCGAGCACGAGGCCCATGGCGACGTCGCGCACATCGACCAGGTTGACGAGGAAGTTGATGTGCGGCTGCACCTTCTTTTGCAGGAAGTACCACAGCATCGCGGTCGGCGGCGTGAGGTTGTGATCGACCGGCCCGATCGGCATGGTCGGCGTGCCGATGACGAGCGGGAAGCCCGCCGCCGCGGCCTTTGCCGCGCAATGTTCGGCGAGCGACTTCGACCGCGTATAGGCGCCCGGCATCGCATCGGCCGGCTGCAGCGCCTCCTCGGCGGGAACGCCGCCGAGCTGCGAGTAGGGGAACAGGATCGATTCCGTCGAGCAGTGCAGGAAGCGCGACACGCCACGCAGTTGCGCGGCCGTCAGCACGACCTCGGTGCCGCGGCAATTGACCTCGTGGAAATCCCGCTTGTCGGCGACCCACATGCCGGGCAGGCCGGCGAGGTGATAGACCTGATCGACGCCCGCGAGCGCGCGATCGACCGCGTCGCCGTCGAGCACCGAGCCCGCGACGTAGTCGACGTCAGCACACGGCGCGGCCGGCGGCCGCACATCGAGAACGCGCACCCGCTGCCCCCTGGCGCGGAGCGATTCTACAAGATGATGTCCGATGAAGCCGCTGCCACCGGTAACCAGTACGAGTGCCATGAAGAAAGTTGCTGCTGTTCCGCTCTGGAATCTTATCGGGTTGAAAGGGAATTGGTCGGAACAGGCGCGAGAATCGCGGCAAGGTCACGACGAAAACCCAGCGCAATGAATAATTTTGCCATTACAAACATCGGTCCAAGCAAAAGATGAGACGGAAAGGTGAACAGCGAGGCCTCGCGCCCCTCAAAAACCTTGTGGCCGATCGCCTGTGCGGCAAAGCCGAGCGCGACCAGGGTGGCGAAGATCGCCCACATCATTACGGTGCTGACTTGCGCCGCAATGGTCGTCGCGATTGAAAACAGCACGATCGACACGGCCAGAATGCCGGTCCCGAGCGCCACATCGAGCAGCAGCCAATAGATGAGGACCGGCAACGCCAGGATCACCGCAAGGCTGAATTCGAATCCGAACAGCGGGACCGCCACCAGCGTCAGCGGCATCACCGCACCCGTGAACAGCAAGAGGATACCGATCACATGCATCGCCGTGTTCCGGGGATCGCGATGGTACTCGACATAAACGGCAAGTTGGCGTTGAAAAAAGCCACCCATCTTGGTCTCACTGAGAATGCAGGTCGGAGGAAGCGACCAGCCTATAGCATCTGCTTGTCCCCTGCACAAACCGTGCAGTTGTCGCGCAGAGCAGCCATTCGAGGCGGCCTGCGCGTGAAAAAACAGTCAGGGGTTCAAGGGGTTCCGGGCACGGCCCAGATGCGATCGATTAGCGTTTTTTGGCCGGCTTCTTGGCCGGTGCCGCAGGTTTGGCCGCGGCGGGCTGGCTGGCTTGTTCCTCGGGGAGTTTTGCAAGCGTCAGGATCTGCAACTGTCCGTTTGCGGTCGAGGTCGGGCGTGCGCGGTCGAGGAATTGCTCCTCGCCAAGGCCGATCGACTGGATTCGCTTGGCGGAGATCTTGAACGTGTTGACCAGCACGTCGCGAATCGCATCCGCGCGGCGCTGGCTCAGGATCGCATTGGCTTCCCGCGTCTTCGAATTGGATTCGACATGGCCGACGATCAGGAAGGTGTAAGGCAGCAGCGAGGCGTGAACCAGCGCATCCGCGATGCGGCCGACCGTCTGGTAGGACGAAGGCTGGATGATCGGCGTGTCGGCGTCGAACTGGATCAGCGTAGTGAAAGCCGGCAGGCTCGCAAGGTCAGGCGCGATCAGTGGGCGATTCACCGGGCCCGGATCGTTCTTGATCCGCGCCTTCGCTCGCTCCATCACCTGCTGCTTCAGCGCCGCGAGGTCGACATCAGGCGCTGATTCGAAATGGTTGAGCTTGCCGACGATGTCGTCGCGGGTCGGCGGCGCCGTCTGCGCGCCCACGGGGCCTGCCGCGAGCGCCAGACCAAGTGCAAGTCCGAGAGCGAGGCCGATCGATTGCAAAGTGAGCCCGGCCGCGCGCATCAGCGATACCCCGCGTCGTCCACCGCCTTCAGGCAGTTGTTGCTGATGCCCTTTGGCGTCGAGATCAGGCAGGGGATCGACTTGCTGGTCTCCTTGGTCGAGCCGCCGCAGACCTTGACGATCTCGCGCTGGCAGGCGTTCGCCACGGTCACGCGCGCGGCGACTCGCTTCTGGATCGCGTCGAAGGCCGCGAGATAGTCGGTCTGGCACTGCGGTGACAGCACGTCGCGGTTGCGCGACAGGCATTCCTTCAGCCGCGTCGAATCCGGGTTCACGCCGCGGCAATTGGCCACGATCTCCGCGCCGCAGCTCTTGGCCAGCATGCCGATCGCATCGCCAAAGCTCATCGTCTCGGCTGCCGCCAGCGACGGCATGCCAAATGCAAGTACGGCGAATGTGATGAAGCCCCGGGCCATGGCCGCATCTGATACGGGGAAGTTCGCCATGGTCAAGGGGCGTGGAGCAAGGAAAGCCGGCGGCGTAACGCCGCCGCAACAGGGCGCGGGCTCACGCCCGCTGCACGAAACTGTCCACGACCTTCTTCTCGCCGGCCTTGTCGAAGGCGATGGTCAGCTTGTTGCCGTCGATCTTGGCGACACGGCCGTAGCCGAATTTCTGGTGGAAGACGCGGTCGCCAATCGAGAATTCGGACGTCGTGCCGGTCGATTTGGCCACCAGCTCGCCTTCGATCGTCATCGGGCCGCGACGGCGCGACGAAAAACTGCCGCCGAAATCGGGCGCTGTGGAAAACGGCGAGGGCTCCTCCTCGAAGCCACCGCGTCCGCCGCCGTTGCGGCCACCCTGGCCACGGTTGCGATTCGCCTGGGCGCGCTGCCAGCCCGGCGTCGAATAGCTGGAGCCGAAGGCTTCCATGTCGTCGAAGCGCGAGGCGCCGTAGCCGCCGGTGCCGCCCCAGGCGGAGCCGCCCTTGGATTCCGTGATCTCGACATTGGCCGCCGGCAATTCGTCGAGGAAGCGCGAGGGGATCGTGGTCGACCAGGTGCCGTGAATCCGGCGGTTGGTCGCAAAATAGAGTTTTGCGCGGCGGCGGGCGCGGGTCAGGCCGACATGGCCGAGCCGGCGCTCTTCCTCGAGGCCGGCGCGGCCCTGTTCGTCCAGCGTGCGCTGGCTCGGGAACAGGCCTTCCTCCCAGCCCGGCAGGAATACGTTGTCGAACTCGAGCCCCTTGGCCGAATGCAGCGTCATCAGCGACACCGCATCTTCCTCGGCACCGCCGTCGCGATCCATCACCAGCGAGATGTGCTCGAGGAACCCTTGCAGGTTCTCGAACTCCTCCATCGAGCGCACGAGCTCCTTGAGGTTTTCGAGTCGGCCCGCGGCGTCCGCCGAGCGGTCCTTCTGCCACATCTCGGTATAGCCGCTCTCGTCGAGCACGATCTGGGCCAGATCGGTATGCGAGGTCACCTCGCGCTGGGCGCGCCAGCGGTCGAATTGCGTGACGAGGTCGCGCAAGGAGCCGCGCGCCTTCGGCTTCAATTCGTCGGTCTCGACCACGGCGCGCGCCGCCTCGAACAGCGGAATGCGGCGCTTGCGGGCATGATCGTGCAGCATCTGCACGGTGGCATCGCCAAGCCCGCGCTTGGGCGTGTTGACGATGCGCTCGAAGGCGAGATCGTCGGCGGGCGAGTTGATGACGCGCAAATAGGCGAGCGCATCGCGGATTTCGGCGCGCTCATAGAAGCGCGGGCCGCCGATCACGCGATAGGGAAGGCCGAGCGTGACGAAACGATCTTCGAACTCGCGCATCTGGTAGGATGCGCGGACCAGGATCGCGATCTCGTTGAGCCGCTCGCCCTGGCGCTGGAGTTGCTCGATCTCCTCGCCTATGCCGCGGGCTTCCTCTTCCGAATCCCAGGCGCCGGTGACCGTGACCTTCTCGCCGTCCTCGTCCTCGGTGCGCAGCGTCTTGCCGAGCCGGCCTTCATTATGCGCGATCAGATGCGAGGCGGCGGCGAGGATGTGGCCGGTCGAGCGGTAGTTGCGCTCCAGCCGGATGACCTTGGCGCCGGGAAAATCGTGCTCGAAGCGCAGGATGTTGTCGACCTCCGCGCCACGCCAGCCATAGATCGACTGGTCGTCGTCGCCGACGCAGCAGATGTTCTTGGTCTTCTCCCTCTCCCCGTCCTTCACGGGGAGAGGGCTGGGGTGAGGGGCTGCCTCCAAGAGCTCGGTGCTTGGAGAGTCCCCCTCACCCGGATCGCTGCGCGATCCGACCTCTCCCCGCAAGCGGGGAGAGGTGAAAGAAGAGGGCGCCTGCGACAACAGCCGCAGCCACAGATACTGCGCGACGTTGGTGTCCTGATATTCGTCGACCAGGATGTATTTGAAGCGCTGCTGGTACTGCCGCAGGATATCCGGGTGCTCGCGGAAGATGCGGATGTTCTCCAGCAGCAGATCGCCGAAATCGGCGGCGTTCAGGATCTTCAGCCGCTCCTGGTAGCTCGCATAGAGCTTGCCGCCCTTGCCGTTGGCGAACATCGCGGCTTCACCTGACGGCACCTGCGTTGGGCCGAGCCCGCGGTTCTTCCAGCCGTCGATCAGACCGGCCAGCATGCGCGCCGGCCAGCGCTTGTCGTCGATGTTTTCGGCTTGCAGGAGCTGCTTCAACAGCCGCACCTGATCGTCGACATCGAGCACGGTGAAATTCGACTTGAGCTGCGCGAGCTCGGCGTGCGTCCGCAGAATCCGGCCGCCGATCGAGTGGAAGGTGCCGAGCCACGGCATGCCCTCGACCGCCTGCCCAAGCATCTGGCCGAGCCGGTGCTTCATCTCGCGCGCGGCCTTGTTTGTGAAGGTCACCGACAGGATCTCGCCGGGGCGCGCGCGGCCCTGGCTCAGGATATGGGCGATGCGTGTGGTGAGCACGCGCGTCTTGCCGGTGCCGGCGCCGGCGAGCACCAGTACGGGGCCGTCCAGCGTCTCCACGGCGTCGCGCTGCTCGGGATTGAGGCCGGCCAGATACTTCGGGCCCACGGAGGCGCGGGCGCGCGCGGCAATGCCGCCGGCCGCGGGCTGATGGTCGGGGACGCTGTGAGAGGTAATTTTGCTCGGCTCGGTCATGCGAATCAGTGGCCCCACGATGGCACCGCGGGGTGGCGGAGGGGAGCCTTCATAACAGGGATTAACCCCTATATGGGGCGGCGGCGAGGGGTTTTCCACGTACGCCGAAGGCCGATTTGTTCCTGCCCTCTCAGCGAATTTCCGCCCCGCTCAGCCAGGAACCATCGTTTCGAGCTCGAGATTGTCTGTGCAAACGAGGCGTGGCGCGAGGCCGCGCCGATCGTCCGCAGACAATCGAGACGGAGGTTTTGACCATGCTTGGCTGGGTTGTGACGTTTCTGGTTATCGCACTGATCGCCGGTATCCTGGGCTTCGGTGGCATCGCCGGCGCTTCGATCGAAATCGCCAAGGTCATCTTCTTCATCGCGGTCGTATTGTTCCTGATCTCGGCCGTGGTCGGATTGGCCCGCGGCCGCACCAGGGTTTAGCGTGACAAGCCCCTCATGGTGAGGAGCGCGAAGCGCGTCTCGAACCATGAGGCCCCACCGTGGCTTGCATCCTTCGAGACGCCAGCTTCGGGGGCTCCTCAGGACGAGGTGTTACAGCGGTCTAAGTCGCTAGCGCTTCGAGGGCATCGCGACGTTCCTCCCGATGCCCTCGGGTCGCGGCGCCGCGCTGTGGTCCTTGACCACGGACGCGATGTTCTCGCGAATGTCGGCCGGGAAGGGCGCCACTTTCCGCAAGGCCATGTCCATGTGCAGCGACATGTTTTCGGAGGTTGCCGACAGCCAGCCCTCGGTTGCGTGACGAAGCTCCTCGAAAGTGTGCAGCCGCTTGTCGTCGGCTTCCAGCAGCCACACCGAGATCTGCACGGGATCGCCGAGATGGATCTCGCGCAGATAGCGCACATGGCACTCGGCGGTGAAGGTCGAGCCGTGGCGCTCCTTCATATAGGTCGGCCCGATCCCGAGCTTCAGCCAGAGTTGGTCGATCGCCCGATCGAACATCACGTTGTAATAGGCCATGTTCAGATGGCCGTTATAGTCGATCCATTGCGGCTCGATCTGCATGATCGAAGAACGGAACGGCTGGGACGTGAGCGTGGCATCTCCCGGGGCAGCACTCTGCATCATCTTCCTTCCCGCCGTGTTCCTTTCCGACATGCGTCGGGTCCCTTGACTTGACCCGCCATATGTCCTTTGCCACGGTCCTCTGTCGGGAGGAATGTCCGTGGGTATGACCATCACCAATAATCCGCCGCGGCCTGAGCCGAAAGCCCTCGCGAGTGCGCTCGAAGCGCTCACCGCGCGCTTCGGCAATCGCTTGATCACCTCGCAGGCCGTGCGCGAGCAGCACGGCCACACCACGACCTGGCTCGCCAACCAGCCGCCGGATGGCGTGGTGATGGCGCAGGAGACCAAAGACATCCAGGACGTGGTGCGGATCTGCGCTGGGAGCGGCGTGCCCGTGATCGCGTTCGGCACCGGCACCTCGCTCGAGGGCCAGGTCAATGCACCCGCGGGCGGCATCTGCATCGACCTGCGCGACATGAACAAGGTGCTCGCGGTGCATGCCGAGGACCTCGACTGCGTGATCGAGCCCGGCGTGACGCGCAAGGCGCTGAACGAGCATCTGCGCGACCAGGGCCTGTTCTTCCCGATCGATCCCGGCGCCGATGCCTCGCTCGGCGGTATGGCATCGACACGCGCCTCGGGCACGAACGCGGTACGCTACGGCACCATCCGCGAGAGCGTGCTTGCGCTGAAGGTCGTGCGCGGCGACGGCGAGATCATCACGACCGGCACGCGCGCGAAGAAGTCGTCGGCCGGTTACGATCTGACGCATCTCTTCATCGGCGCCGAAGGCACGCTCGGCATCATCTCGGAGCTCACCATCCGCCTGCGCGGCATCCCCGAGATGATCGCGGCCGGCGCCGTCTCCTTCGAGACAGTGCATGGCGCCTGCCAGGCAGTGATCCTCGCGATTCAGACCGGCATTCCCGTTGCGCGCATCGAGCTCCTCAACGCTGCTCAGGTGAAGGCCTGCAATGCCTATTCGAAGCTGACTCTGCCGGAGACGCCGCTGCTGCTGCTCGAATTCCACGGCAGCGAGATCGAGGTGGCCGAGCAGTCGAAAGCCTTCGCCGAGATCGCCAAAGACTGCGGCGGCGGCGATTTCTCCTGGACCACCAAGCCCGAGGATCGCACCAAGCTGTGGCAGGCGCGGCACGATGCCTATTGGTCGGTCAAGGCGCTGCGGCCCGGCGCCGGCGTGGTCGCAACCGACGTCTGCGTGCCGATCTCGCGCCTTGCGGATTGCGTCACCGAGACCGAGGAGGATTTGAAGCGTCTCAACCTGCTGTCGCCGATCGTCGGCCATGTCGGTGACGGCAATTTCCACTGTTCGCTGCTCTGCGACGTCGACAATGCCGACGAGATGGCGCGCGGCGAGGAGTTCATGCATCGCCTGGTCGAGCGCGCGCAGGCGATGGGCGGCACCTGCACTGGCGAGCACGGTATCGGCCAGGGCAAGCAGAAATATCTCCAGGCCGAGCTCGGCCCTGAAGCGCTCGATGCGATGCGGGCGCTGAAGAAGGCGCTCGACCCGCAAAACATCTTCAATCCCGGCAAGATCGTGCCGGCGGGCTAGCGCCGCCGGCCTCGGCGCGGGAACTTTCGGCAAGTGCGCCGGTTCCAATTCCCGACACGTTCCGATGCCTCAATGGCGCGGTACTCTCGGGAGGATGCGATGTTGCGACCGGTCATTGGAATTGCCGCGATGGTGCTTGCCTGCATGCTGGCGGGTGCGGCTCTGGCCAAGGGCGGCGGCGGTGGCCATGGTGGTGGTCATGGTGGTGGTCATGGCGGTGGTCATGGCGGCGGGCACGGTGGTGGACGTCACGGCGGTGGGCATGGCGGTGGCCATCATGGTGGCGGCCATTTTGGCGGTCACGGCTTCGGTCATGTGCACGGCGGCGGACATCATGGCGGAATGCGCTTCGCAACCGGTGCCCGACATGGCGGTCGGAACTTCGGTCAGATCCGCAATGCGGCTGTGCGCCCTGCGGGCTTCCGCAATGCGCTGAACGTCCACTCCAGTGCCTTCCGCAATGGCCGGCTGATCAGCAATCCGGCGGCGCGGGCCCAGATTGCGGCCGCGGCCGCACTCGCCGGCTGGCACGGCGCAAGCAGCGGGTGGTGGCAGCATCCCGGCGGCTTCTATGGCTGGGTGGGACCGCTGTTCTGGCCGTTCGCCTATAACGACCTCTACGATTATACGATCTGGGGCGATGGTCTCGGCTTCTGGGGTTATGGCTACCCGGATATCTATGCCGGCATCTTCGGCCCCTACGGCTATGACGGCCTTGCAACCTATCTGCCGCAACGCTCGTATGGACGACGGCGGGCGCGCGGCGTTGGGCTCGATCAGCTCTGCGGCAGCGACCGCCGCGAGATCGTCGGTCTGCCGATCGACCAGATCGCGGATGCGGTGCAGCCGACGGACGCGCAAGGCGCCGATCTCGATGCTCTCGGCAATGCCTCGATCCAGGCGGCCGAGTTGATCCGCGCGTCCTGTCCAACGCAGGTCGCGGCGACGGCGCCCGGCCGGCTCGCGGCCATGCAGCAGCGCGTCGAGGCGATGGCGAAGGCCGTCGGGCTGGTGCAACCGGCGCTCGACAGATTCTACGGCTCGCTCACCGACGAGCAGAAGGCGCGCTTCAATGCGCTGGCCGAGGAGCAGCGCCGCGCGCCTGCGTCCAGCAATGCCAATGCATCGCTGGTGCAGAATTGCGGTACGCCTGTTGGGCTCGATTGGCCGGGCGCCGAAATCGAAGCACGGCTTCATCCCGACGACACCCAGCGCGCCGCGCTGCAAGTGCTCCAGGATACCAGCGCCAAGGTCAGCGCGTCGCTCAAGGCGGCCTGCCAGCCCAGTGACGTGATGACGCCGCCGGCGCGCATGGCTGCGATCCGCAAGCGGCTCGACGTCATGCTCGACGGCGTCAAGTCGGTGCGCGACGCGCTCGAGGATTTCTATGCCACGCTCAATGACGAGCAGAAGGCGCAATTCGAGGCGATCGGTCCGCGCCGGACGTCCTGAGCGCGTCGCAAGCCAAAGGCTTGACGGGAAAAACTGCCTCGCCGAGCGCGACGGGGTTCTTTATGCTGCGCAGAGCTGAAGCTCGACAATGCGGTGGCTGGAAGACCACGGGTGGCGGGGCGATGAAGTGGTTCGCAAGGCGAAAGCCGTCCGACGTCTGGGATGAGCCGATCCAGTGGCCGATCGGCGACATCGAGGCCGCCGATCGCATCCGCAACATCTGCCAGTCCGCATCCGCGAGCGCAGAACTGGTTGGCGGTTCTGCCGACCACGGCCGAAAATCGCTGGAGAAACAGCGCAAGCTCGAAAGCGAGCGCTATGAGCGCGCGGCGCGCGCTGCGATGGAAATCGCGATGAAGATCTCGGACGATCTGATGCGCGACGACGCCGTCCGCCGCATCGTCGATCTCTGCATGAAGGCGGGCGACATCAAGACGGCGCAGATCCTCTATCGCGCGATCCAGGCGAGCTGGGTTCGGGAGGCCACGCAAAAGGATTACCCCGCGCTCGGCCAGTGAGGCCCTTATTTGGCGAGCGTGACGACGGCCTCGTGTACGCTGTGAAAGACGTGGTTTCTCGGCAGGACGTCAAACAGCGCAAAGCGTTCGAACGCGTTCTGCGCCCGCACCGATTCCAGCCGCGCCACGGCGACGGTGACGTCCTGTTCACGGCATGCCCTGAAGACGTCCAGCAGGACCTGGGCCGCGGTGAAGTCGATCTCGACCATGCCGCTCGCTTCCAGCACCATCAGCTTCGGCGTCGCGGTCTTCAGCAGATTGGCGACGTCGTTGCGGAATCCGGGCGCGTTGAGGAACGACAGCGGCGCCTGCAATCCGATCACGGCGACGCCGGGAAGACGCTCGCCCGCGATGTGCGGATGTGCCGGCCACCAGATCGTGGTGCCGGGCACGCGATCGAACTCGACGAGTTTGGCGCGCGTCGTGCTCCAGATTCCGTGCAGGAGCGACAGCACGATGCCGAGGAAGGCGCCCTGCTGGATCGGCAGCACGATGATCAGCGCGGCAGTAGCAAGGATTAGCAGGAACTCGCTGAAGGACTGGCGATAGATCGTGGCGATCTGCTTCACGCGGATGATCCGCAGCGCCACGAACAGCAGGATGCCGCCGAGCGCCGCGTCGGGCACGTGTTTCAACAGCCCGGTGCCGAAGGCGAGCAGCGCCAGCACGATCACGGCTGCGGCGAGCCCCGACAGTTGCGACTGCCCGCCGGTCTCGACCACGATGCCCGTGCGCGGCGGGCTGGCGTTCACCGGAAACGCGCCGAATACGCCCGCAAGCAGGCTGCCGGCGCCGGCGCCGAGAAAATCGCGGTCGACGTCGGCGGGCTTGTCGGGATCGGAGGGAAACGATCGCGTCGTTGCCGCGGTCTGAACCATCACGACGACGGTGATCACGAAGGCCAGCGGAACGAGGCGCACCCACGCCTCGGGTGCAAGCTCCGGCAAGGTCGGCATCGGCAGCGTGCCGGGGACAGTGCCGACCACCTTCACGCCCTTGGCTTCGAGCCCGGCCCCGATCACCGCCAGCGTCGCCCCGACAAGTCCGATCAGCGCGCCCGGAATCTTGGCGCTGATCATCTCGGCGATGAAGACGACGGCGAGCACGCCGAAGCCGATAAAGATCGTGGAGGGATTGGACCGGCCGAGTTCGCGCGCCAGCGTGCCGATGCGATCGAGCGTCGGTCCGCTTGGCGCCTCCACGCCGAGCACGCCCGGCAGTTGCGAGACGATGATGTGGACGGAGATGCCGGCGAGGAATCCGACCATCACCGGCACCGACAGAAGGTTGGCGATGCCGCCAAGGCGGAAGATGCCGCTCGCGACCAGCATCGCGCCGACCATCAGCGCGAGCGCGATCGCAAGCGATTGATATTCCGGCGAGCCGGTCGCGGCGGCCGCCGCAAGGCCGCCGGCGAAGATCGGCGTGATCGTGGAATCGGCGCCGCAGGACAGGAAGCGGTTGCTGCCGAGCAGCGCGAAGCCGAGCGAGCCCGCCATGAAGGCGAAGAAGCCGATCTGCGGCGCGAACCCGCCGAGCCGCGATGTCGCCATCTGCTCGGGGATGGCGATCGCCGCCAGCGTCAGGCCCGCCATCAGGTCTGCCGGCAACGAATAGGACGCAAGCGACCGGAACAGCGGCCATGCATGTTTGGTGTGTGCGTCTTGCGGCATCGAGGTCCTCGGAAAGTCCGTGTTGCTCGATCAGACTATAGCATTTCCGGAACGGGGAGCGGCCGATGGCGTGGCTTCGCGGCCATCAACAGAAAAGTCGGGGTGATAGTTGGTGCTCGGCGGCTTCTCAGTCGTCATTGCGAGGAGCTCTTGCGACGAAGCAATCCCGAACTTTCCACAGAGGCAGCCTGGATTGCTTCGCTTCGCTCGCAATGACGGAGGGCGCACCTGTCCTCCGCATCGTGCGAGGTGGGCTCAGTATCTGCCGCGATTGTATTCGCCGCCGCTGCGGCCGCCGCCCATACCCATGCCCATGCCAATTCCGACACCAATGCCGATGCCTTGCATGACGGCGCCGGGCGGCGGCCCGCGATCAGGGGGCGGGGCGCGCTCGTAGACCACTTCGTCGGGTGGCGGCCGGCGCGGTTTTGGCGGCGTGTCGACGACCTTCCTCTTTGGCGGCGTGTCGTCGACGCGCTTCTTGATGATCGGGGCGACCGTCGGATTGATCGGCGTCGCTGGTGTGGACGGCGTCGAGCACGGGCAGGTCGGTGCCATCGCGACGGCGACCGGTACTGCGGCGGCCGCAGCCGTCGGCCCGTAGTTGCGGTTCTGCACGCGGAGCAGCAGCCTGCGCGCGGTTGCCGCAAGGTCGCTGCTGCCCCAGTTCGTGAGATAGGTCTCGTATGAGGCGCGGGTGTTGATCGCGACCGCTAGCTCCCAGGCCAGCATCTGGCGCCGACGCTCCAGGATCGTGCGCAGGCGCGGCGTTGCGGGGGCCTGCGCGAACAGCTCGACATAGGCCTGATACGCGGGCACGGAGTCGTCCGCGATCACAAGATCATAGGCGACCTTGGGCTCCTTGCCGCGCAGCTCCTGGCGCCAGTCCTCGACGGTGCGGCTCGCGCTGGCCAGCGCCGGCGAACCCGCGCCGGGAACGGAAAGCTGCTGCCCGCTGCTGTCGCCGAAGAACTTGAAGTCGGCCGTCAGCGACGAGCTTTCCCACGGGATCTGCCGGCCGTCCGTCGACTGGGCGACGGCGACGCGGATGCGTTTGAAGACTTCCTCGATCGGCAGATTCGGCTGCTTGGCGATCGTCAGCGCCGCCGTGGTGTAGGGACTGTCGATGCCGGCGCCGTCCTCGGCTTCCGCGCCGGGCGAGGTCGAGTAGGAAATGAAGGAGCCCGGCGCGCCGGCCTTGGTGTCGACGATCGCAAGCCCGTGGCCGGCGCCATTGAGCGCCGGGAACGGATTGTTGCGGCAGGCATCGAGCATGAAGATGCGCGCGCGCGTCGGCAGTGCGCCGAGCGTGTTGAGCAGGTCGTTCAGCCGCACGCCCTGCAAGGGAATGTCCGCCTCGCGCTTCGGATCGAGATCGACCGGCACCAGATAGTTCTCGCCGTCGATCTGCAAGCCGTGGCCGGCATAGAACACCAATGCGACGGTGTCGGCGCCGCTGGCGCTGACCTTGCCGGCGAAATCGCTGATCGCCTGACGCATCTCGTTCTGCGCCAGGTTGGGTGCGGTGGTGACGTTGAAGCCGGCATTGCCGAGCAGCTCCGTCATGCCCTTGGCATCGTTGGCGGCGTTGGGCAGTTCGGGCACTGTGCGATAGGCGGACTGGCCGATCACGAGCGCGAGCCGTGTTTCGGCGGAGGCGTCCGTCGGTGCGATGAGCTGCGAAAGAACGAGAAGGCTGGATGCAAGAAGCAAATTGCAAAGGGCTGGACGGCGCATGGTGTCACCTCCATCGGCGATGCGCGCGAGGGTGACAGCTCTTCTAGCCGCGCGCCGTGACGGCGTCTGTGCGCTAGCTCACTTTGGGATGTGCGGCAAAATGGGTCAGAACAGGCCACGATCCCAGGGCGGGTCCGGCGAAAAGCGCGCCGCCAGGAAATCGATGAAGGCGCGGACCTTCGCCGGCGGCCGCCGATCCGGCAGATAGACCGCATGCACCGCCGACGACCGGACCTCCGGCTGGTCGAGCGGAAGCGCCACCAGGGTCCCGGCGCGCAGATCATCGGCGACGATGAAGGTCGGCTGCCGCGCGATGCCAAGGCCAGCGAGGCTCGCGGCACGCAGCGCATCACCATTGTTGGCGCGGAGGTTGCCGTTGACCTGGACGCGGATCTCGCCGTCCGCGCCGAACAGCCATTCCGCGGCGCTCGCCTGCTGCGACAGCGTGTAGCCGAGGCAGTTGTGGGCGGCGAGGTCGGCGACCTTGCGCGGAGTGCCGTATTTGGCGAGATAGGCCGGCGCAGCGCAGACTACTAGGCGGTTCGGTGCCAGCCGCCGCGCCACCATGCTGGAGTCGCGCAAGCGTCCGATGCGGATCGCAAGGTCCCAGCCTTCCTCGGCCAGGTCGACCAGCCGGTCGTTGAGGCCGAGCTCGGTCGTGACCTTCGGATAGCGCTCGGCAAAATCGCCGAGCAGCGGCGCGATCTGTCGTGTGCCGAACACCACCGGCACGTTGACGCGGAGCAGCCCGCGTGGCTCGACCCGTTCGGCGGCGGCCGCGGCGTCGGCGGTCTCCATGTCGGCGAGGATTCGCTCGGAGGATTCGAGATAGCTGCGCCCGGCCTCGGTGATGGACAGCCGGCGCGTGGTGCGATGGAACAGCTTGATGCCGAGGCGGCTTTCAAGCGACGCAACGTGCTTGGTGACCATGGTCTGCGACAGGCCCATTGCGCGCGCGGCGCCAGACAGGCTGCCGACCGCCGCCACCTTGGCGAAGACTTCCAGGCTGGTCAGGCGGTCGAGCAATGATCTCACTCTATGGGTGTGAACTATTTTTCCAGAATAGCAGATTATCACCGAATTGAGAATAGATCATAAGGTGGGCCATCAAAGGAGACCGCTATGATCGATTCCCGTACCGCGCCCTATGCGGCGCTGGTGTTGCGCGTGACGCTGGGTGCGCTGTTTCTCGCCCATGCCAGCTTGAAGTTGTTCGTCTTTACCCCGGCCGGGACTGCAAAGTTCTTCGGCAGCCTCGGCTTTCCGCCCGAGCTAGCCTATCTCGTGATGACGGTTGAGGTGCTGAGCGGCGTCGCCCTGATCCTCGGCGTGTGGACCCGCTACGCTGCGCTCGCCGGCATTCCGATCTTGCTCGGCGCCATCTTCACCGTGCACGGCGGCGCCGGCTTCTTCTTCACCAATCCAAAGGGCGGCTGGGAATTCCCCGCCTTCTGGGCCATCGCACTGCTTGCGCAGGCGCTGCTCGGCGACGGCGCCTATGCGCTTCGCCCCTCGCGCCAGAGCGATGCGATCGGCCAGTTGAGCGGCGCGCATTCGCGCTGAGATCGTTCGCGAGGACTGATTGAGAGACAGGGCTGCGGGACCACATCCCGCAGCCTTTTCTCGTTCCGTTGCGCCAACGGCGAGAGCCGAGAGCAATCAATATGACTTCTGCATCGATCCATACCTGAATTGGATCGATCGGTCTTGGGCTGGCCGAGCGCCGCACCATCCATCGCGCATCGCGCCGGCCTGCTGGAAACAGCTGCAAAGATAGGCCAATCGCGCGTCTCGTCGCCAAAACATCCGCGCCTGCCGCCCTCCGGGTCGCCACGTGCCGCTACCCTTGCCTGTCTCGTCGCTTTGGCCCTACAGTCGATCAAACGGCTGCGGCAACGACTGCGGCACAAAATAAAAAAGACTTGGGGAGAAGAGCACAATGACGTCAGTGCCAGTGAGCCGTCGCGCGTTCATCAAATCCTCGACGGCGATAACCGCCGGCCTCGTATTCTCGCCCGCTATCATCGGCCGCGCGGAAGCCGCGACATTGAAGCTGAAATGCTCCTCATCGCTGCCGAACGATCCCAAATATGCCAACGGCCGCGTCTACTACGACAATCTGGTCAAGCAGCTGAAGGCCAACGGGCTCGGTGAGCAGGTCGAGGTCGCTTTCTTCCCCGACAACCAGCTGGGCCAGGAAATCGACGTCATCAATTCGGTGAAGCTCGGCGTCATCGACCTGATGGTGTCGGGCTCGTCGATCTCGGCCAATCTGGTGCCGCTCGTCGGCACCTTCGACCTCGGCTATCTCTTTGCGAGCTTCCCGCAGCAGACCAAGGCGTTCGATGCCGGCGCCGCCAAGCCGATCGAGGATGCGCTGCTCAAGGGCGCAAACATCCGCATCATCGCCTGGGCCTATAATTTCGGCTCGCGCAGCGTGCTGGCGAAGAAGCCGGTGAAAACGCCCGAGGACCTCGCGGGCCTCAAGATCAGGACGCTGCCAAATCCCGTCATCACGGAATGCCTACGGTTGATGGGCGCAGCGGCGACGCCGCTGGCGTTCGGCGAAATCTACACTGCGCTGCAGGCCGGCGTGCTCGACGGGCTCGAGCACGACCCGCCGACCATTCTCGCCAGCAAGTTCTTCGAGACGGCAAAGTTCTATGCGCTGACGCAGCACAACTTCTCGCCGCTCGCGATCTACTTCAGCGACATGACCTACAACCGCATGGATCCGAAGCTGCGCGACGGCTTTCTCGATGCTGCGAAGAAGGCCGCGGCCGACACGCGTGCGCACGGCCTTGCGGTTGAGAAGGAGGCGCTGGCGGCTCTGACCGAGAAGGGCGTGACGGTTGCCGAATGCGACCGCGAGGCGTTCAGGAAGCGCGTCATGCCGCAGACCGATAACTTCATCAAGGCGCGGCCTGAATCCAAGCCCGTCATCGACATGATCCGCGCGACCCAGGCCTGAGATGACGATGACCGCCGCCGCGTCCCTCTCAGGCGGCCGCCGCGGGAGCATCACCCTTTTGCTGCGCCTGAGCGACGCAATCGCGGCCATCCTGCTGGCCGCCGACCTCGTGGTGGTCTGCGTTTCGGTGCTGCTGCGCTTCCTCTTCAACGCGCCGGTCGAATGGTCCGACGACGTCGCGCGCGGTCTGATGGTCGGATCGGCCTTTTTTGGTGCGGCGAGCGCGCTTGCGCGCGGCGAGAATGTCGGCGTGTCCTTCTTCCGCGACATGCTGACTCCACGGCTGCGGGCGCTGGTCGATGCCGCGAGCGCGCTGCTGATCGTGCTGATCTCGGCCTACGTCGCCTACAACGCGATCAAGCTGGGGACCCTGACCACGGGCCAGACCACAGGATCCGGGCTGCCGCTGGAGCTGACGTTCTACCCGATGGGCGTCGGCGCGCTGTTCATGACGGTGTTTGCGATCGATCAGCTCTGCGCAAGGCCGCTTTCCGACATCGCCAGGGGCCTCGTTGCGATCATCGTGGTCACCGGTCTCTATCTCGCCTGGGACGCGCTGCTGCCCGCGTCGGTGCCGTCATCAGGCACGCTGATGCTGATCGGCTTCTTCGTCACGCTGTTCGGCGGACTGCCGATCGGCTTTGCACTGGCGCTGGCGGCGTTGATCTTCATCTGGGTGGAGGGCGCGCTGCCCGGCGTCATCTTCGCCCAGCAGATGGCGCGCGGCATCGACAATTTCGTACTGCTCGCGATCCCGTTCTTCATCCTGGTCGGCTACCTCATGGAAGCCAACGGCATGTCGGTGCGCCTGATCGAGCTGTTGCAGCGCGCGGTCGGCCGCATGCGCGGCGGCCTCAACGTCGTGATGGTCACCTCGATGGTGCTGTTCTCCGGCATCTCCGGCTCGAAGATGGCCGATGTCGCCGCCGTCGGCTCGGTGCTGATCCCGGCGGCGCGCCGCTCCCGGCAGAATCCGGGCAGCGCCGTGGCATTGCTCGCGGCCTCCGCAGTGATGGCGGAAACCATTCCACCCTGCATCAACCTGATCATTCTCGGCTTCGTCGCGAACCTCTCGATCGGCGGGTTGTTCATGGCGGGCCTGCTGCCGGCGGCCTTGATGGCGCTGGTGCTGATCGCCGTGTCCATCATCTTCGGCAAGCCGCCGGCGGCGACCGAGGAGGCGGAGCCGCAAGTCCCGGTGTCCGGCCTGTGGAGCGGTGCGATCGCATCCTTCGGCCTGATCTTCATGATCTTTGCGGGCTTCAAAACCGGCTTTGCCACCGCGACCGAGATCTCCGCCTTCGCCGCGGCCTATGCCATCCTGGTCGGCAGCCTCGTGTTCCGCGAGCTCACGCTGAAAGCCGCCGCCCACAGCTTCGTGCAGGCGGCGACGCGCGCGGGGCTCGTGCTGTTCATCGTCGCGGCCGCGCAGTCGCTGGCGTTCACGCTGACCCTGCAGCAGGTGCCGCACGCGGTCGGCGACTTCATGCTGGGCCTGTCGAAGACCTCCGGCGTCTGGCTATTCATGCTGCTCGCGATCCTCGTGCTGATCGTGATGGGCTCGGTGCTGGAGGGCGCGGCCGCGCTGATCATCTTCGGGCCGCTGCTCCTGCCCGTCGCGGTGCAGCTCGGCATCGATCCCCTGCATTTCGGCGTGGTGCTGGTGATCGCGATGGGCATCGGCCTGTTCGCACCGCCGCTCGGGCTTGGGCTTTACGGAGCCTGCCTGATCGGCAATGTGCCGATCGAGCGGACTGTGAAGCCGATCATGGGGTATCTCGGGCTGTTGATGCTCTGCCTGCTCGTGATTGCCTTCGTGCCGTCGATCTCGACCGCGTTGCCGCGCGCATTCGGCTACTAGAGGGAGTTCTTGCCGTGAAGGTTCTGTTGGCCCACACGCCGGAGATGCGCAGGAATTATTACGGCGAGCGCAGCCTGAGAGGCTTGCAAGCGCTGGCCGAGGTGATGCTGCATGAGGGCGACCAGCCGCTCGATGCCGCCGGCCTCGTCCGCGCCGCGGCCGAAGCCGACATCATCGTCGCCGACCGCATGACCGAAGGCCGCGGCGAGATCTTTGGGCAACTGCCGCGCCTCTCCGCCTTCGTCCGCTGCGCCGTCGATATCCGCAACGTCAGTGTCGAGGCCGCCTCGGAAGTTGGCGTGCTGGTGACGCGCGCCGGCCCCGGCTTCGTCCAGGCGGTGGCCGAGCTTGCGCTTGGCTTCATGGTCGACCTGTCGCGCGGCGTGTCGCGAACTACGGCGGATTACCAGGCGGGCCGCAAGCCGGTGGCGCGGATGGGGCGCCAGCTCGCCGGCAGCAGCCTCGGCATCATCGGCTTTGGCAGCATCGGACGCTATCTTGCCGAGGTCGCAAAGGTGCTGCGCATGGAGGTGCTGGTCGCCGATCCCTTCGTGACGATCGAAGATGCCGCAATCAGGCACGTCCCGCTCGACGAACTCCTGGCGGCATCCGACTATGTCGTCTGTCTCGCCATCGCCAATGAGCAGACGGAGAATCTGATCGGCACGGCGGCGCTGGCGCGCATGCAAAGGCACGCCGTCTTCATCAACCTCTCGCGTGGCAATCTCGTCGATGAGGCGGCGCTTGCAGCGGCGCTACGCGAGAGGTGCATCGCCGGTGCCGCGATGGACGTCGGCCGCGCGCCGGACCAGATGCCGTCGCCGGAGCTGGCGCATCTTCCCAACGTCATCGCCACGCCGCATGTCGGCGGTCTGACGCCGCAGGCGATCGAATATCAGTCGCTGGAAACAGTGCGTCAGGTCGAGGCGATCATCAAGGGCGAGGTCCCGCCGGGCGCCGTCAATGCCGAACGCTGGACGCGCCGTCCGTGAAGAGCGCTTGAACCGGGGCATGTGTTCATAAAGGCCCGGACGTCAGCTCTCTGGCGGTCAGGCGGAAATCCTTCGATCAGTCATGGCGTTAACGCTCCTGCGCCGGATTAGACGCGACCTGCGCCGTGATCATTCCTGCAATTGAACCAACACCAAATCCGGGCTCATGACCGCACCTAGCCTGTAACCCTGCCGATTGACGCGCAACACGGCCTGGTCATCAAACCGGTTACTTGGTGAACGGATTTTTGAATGCAGTTCTTTCTTTATGAAATCGTCGCTCGCATCGTCGCAATCTATCTTTGCGTCGATTGCTTCCGCACAGTGCGGTCTGGCCTTGTCGAGAGAAAGATCACGGCTTGCCCGCATAGTACTGGTATTCTGGACATGATTGTAGACAGTCTTGCAGGCTTGTCGAAGCGGGTTGTTCATAGAGATACCGCTCCGGTCCAGTACTGGCTGGAAATGGGCCTGCAGACATTCGGCCTGCTTGGATGCGCCGGCGTTGCAATGTTCGGCTGGTTTCACCCAAACACCTGAGCATCCGCGGATGGCCCTGAGCCGAACAGCGCAATAGCCACCGCCATGTCGGCGGTCTGCGGGAAACCGGACGCCACACGATCGTTAGGCCGACCGCTCCTGTTGACCCGGAGCGGACGCGCCCGGCTTTCACCGAACGCGCTCCATGCCTCCAACTTCGATCGACCACACGTTGATTTAGCTCAATGGGCCATTTCAGCCCTGTTCGACGGTTGCAACATGAAATCGACCGATGGTCCACGTCCGGATGAAAAGGAGCTGCCGTTGAAACCGATGCGAACCGAGGAGGCCCTGCGGATCATCGAGGAGTACGCAAACGAATTGCGGGCAATCATCAAGAAGCTTCGCGATCGCCTCAACTAATTGCCCACTCGCCGGGGAGGTCCCCAACTCGCGCTACTAAACGATTGGGCCTCAGTTGTCGCATTGTCCCTTGGTACAATGATCCAACGGACGGGCATGGAATACGCTTGCCGGATTTACGATTCAACCATTGCGGGAGGTGCGCCACTACTCTGTTGGGATGTTCTGCGAAAAGTTCGATTGATTTGGGAGGTGGATTTGTTTGTTCGCATCACCACGGAGTCTCGTTCTAACACACTCAGCGATCTTGGCCTGACGAGCAGTTCAAACCCGATCGTGAGCCTAAATGAGTTCACTTACAAAAAGGGAAGCGAGATCTACGGTGAAAAGGAGCCTGCCGAGTACGTCTATCAGGTTAGAAGTGGAGCAGTGCGAACTTACAAGATGCTTCCTGATGGTCGGCGTCAAATCGGTGCCTTTCACTTGGCGGGCGATATTTTCGGACTGGTGAACGGCGATGCCCATCGATTTACTGCAGAGGCAATTGTCGAAACCACTCTGCGCCTCATAAAGCGGAAAAGCCTTGAGACGGCGGCCGATAGCGACGCGGTCGTGACCCGTAACCTGCTTAGTGTGACTACCACCAACCTTCAGCACGCGGAAAATCATATGCTTCTTCTGGGGCGCAAAGACGCCTTGGAAAGAGTTGCCGCGTTTTTGGGTGAAATGGATAAGCGGCTCAGTGCTGCTGGCGTCGTGACACTCCCGATGACCCGCCGAGATATTGCCGACTACCTTGGCTTGACGCTCGAAACTGTATCTCGCTCAATATCTCGACTACACCGTGCAGAAGTCCTCAGCTTTGTTGGTAGTCAGCGCGAGATCACGATCCTCAACCGAAAAAAGCTGCTTGCGTTGGATCTGCAAGGATAGTTCGTAAACTTCCGCTTGTGGCCCATCAGCGAAGTGCCGGCACGCCGCGTAGAGGTCCGGACAGCAGGGTATAGCGGACTAGATTTGCTCACGTTGAGTTCTTCATTTTGACCCGGAACGGAGTGCGCCAGGAAAGCTGGCAAAGAATAGGAGGTGAAAGTCCCCCATGGGGTAAGGACTAGCCA